>QKDK01000297.1 GCA_003252135.1 Clostridia bacterium | reverse complement strand
AGCTATAGCAAGGTCAATTTGTACAAAGCCAGAAGACTCATTGCTTCGATTTCAATATAGAAGAGATTCTAATTCTCCTATGTTTTGTGCAAAATCTATCAGAAAAAAGATAACTCGCTGCGCTCAAACAGATCTTTTTTCTGATAAAGCACAAAGTATAGGAGAAAAGAATCTCTACTATATTTCCATAGGCGCATTCGTTCTTCTGTCTTTGTGCAAATTGACACGTAATTTACGAAAGAGGACTATTCGACCCTCACATCATCAAATTAATTTCGCAAGATGCGAACACATGAACAGAAGGAACGGTGAAAAGTATGGATCAGGTTACATTGGGATCGACCGGTATTACGGTGAACAGGAATGGATTTGGCGCACTCCCGATTCAGAGAATCTGTCAGGAGGATGCTGTTTATCTGCTGAAGAAAGCATATGCCGGCGGAATCCGTTTTTTTGATACTGCAAGAGCTTATACCGACAGCGAAGAAAAAGTTGGAGAAGCCTTTGACGGAATCAGACAGAATGTTTATATTGCAACAAAAACTGCTGCAAAAAACAAAGATGATCTGAAAAGAGATCTGGAACTTTCTCTGCGTCTTTTACGGACTGATTACATCGATATATATCAGTTCCATAATATTGAGTTCTGTCCCAAACCAGGAGACGGTTCTGGACTATATGAAGCAATGCTGGAAGCAAAAGCGCAGGGAAAGATACGACATATCGGCATAACAAATCACAGACTGCAGGTAGCAAGAGAAGCGATAGAATCCGGACTGTATGAGACTTTGCAGTTTCCGTTCTCTTATCTTTCTTCGGAAAAGGACATAGAACTGGTCACCTTGTGCGAAAAGAACAACATGGGTTTTATTGCCATGAAATCTTTAGCCGGCGGGCTGATCAATAAGAGCAGTGCTGCGTATGCGTATGCAGCTGGTTTTGATCATGTGCTTCCAATCTGGGGCGTACAAAAAGAGAATGAGCTCGACGAATTTATTTCTTATGTTACGAATCCGCCTGTCATGACAGAAGCAATAAAAAGCATTATGGATGCTGACAAAGAAGAGCTTGGCGGAGATTTCTGCAGAGGATGCGGATACTGTATGCCCTGCCCTGCAGGCATTGAAATCAACAACTGTGCAAGAATATCACTGATGCTGCGCAGAGCACCATCGAACTTCTGGCTCTCCAAGGAGTGGCAGACCAAGATGAAAAAAATTGATGACTGCATGCATTGTAACAAGTGTATGGAAAAATGTCCTTACGGACTGCAGACACCGCAATTGCTTGTCAGAAATTACGAGGATTATAAAGACGTGCTTGCCGGAAAGGTCATAGTGCAGTAAAACAGCAGAATACATTTTGAAGATGCTTCATGAACAGGGTGGTATTCAAGCGAGGGAGTATTTATATGCAGGGAAGGTGATTCATGGGTTGTTTTTATAACGAAGCAGTGCTATAATGAATTCCTTCCTGTTCCTGTCAGCAATATTTACGTCAATGAATAAGATCCTGCAGGCAGCATGTTTGGTATCAGGAAGACAACTGAATATTTTACATCGGAACCTGCCTGGCAAAATCCAGCAGAACCGGCCGACTTGGAAAGATATGAAAATATAACTACCAGGAGGAAGCAGCAATGATCGTTATGGATAACGTATGTAAGACGTACAAAGTTGCAAAACGAAATGCAGGTTTAAAAGAAGCCTGCAGACATTTGTTTCACAGAGAAACAGAAGAAATCCGGGCATTGACAGACGTCAGCTTTCAGATAGCAGACGGGGAGATGGTTGGATATATTGGTCCGAACGGAGCCGGAAAAAGCTCCACTATCAAAATTCTAAGCGGAATACTGACACCGGATTGCGGAACCTGCTCAGTTGATGGGAGAATCCCATGGAAGAACAGGATCGAGCATGTAAAACAGATCGGCGTTGTCTTTGGGCAGCGGTCGCAGTTATGGTGGGATATTCCTGTCAATGATTCTTTTGAACTGATCAAAGAAATTTATTCTATTCCCGCAGAACAGTATAAGCATACGCTCGATGAATTGACCGAGCTTCTTTCGCTGCAGGAAATTTTAAAGACCCCCACCAGACAGCTCTCCTTGGGACAGCGGATGCGGTGCGAAATTTCAGCCTCATTACTGCATCAGCCAAAACTATTATTCCTTGATGAGCCGACGATCGGGCTGGATGCTGTGTCAAAGCTGGCAGTCCGTGATTTTATTAAAAAACTGAATAAAGAGCACAGCACAACTGTGCTTCTGACCACCCATGATATGCAGGATATAGAAGCAATAGCTGAACGGGTGATCCTGATAGGAAAAGGGAAGGTGTTAATGGATGGTACCCTTCAGGATATGAAGGATCTGGTCAGACTGACGGACGATGCACAGAGCAAAAAAAATGATGCAGCACAGAGCAGAGGAAATGATGCGGCACAGAGCTGCATGGATACTGACATTACCGGCAAAGAAAATGATAATCTGGATCAGATTGTGGCAAAGCTATACCAGCAGTTAGATATTCTGTAGGAGGTGCACAATGAAAAAGTATATCAGTTTTTTTCGTGTGCGTTTTGCTACGGGACTACAGTACAGGATGGCGGCTGTCACTGCGTTGACAACACAGTTTTTCTGGGGGTTGATGGAGTGCCTTATCTATAAGGCCCTGATGGAGTCAAATGCTGTTAGTCTGCCGATGGGATACCCGGCCATTGTTTCCTACATCTGGCTGAAAGAGGCATTTTATGCTCTGTTCAATACATGGGCTACAGACAACGATCTTTTCGGCATGATAGTGGACGGTGGTATATCCTATGAATTCTGCAGACCGGTATCTGTCTATGGCATGTGGTTCGCCAGAAGCCTTGGCAGCAGGGTGGCTGAGGCAGCACTGCGCTGTGGACCGGTTCTGCTATGCGCGATCATTCTCCCGGCACCTTATAGGATTGGGCCGCCGGCTGGTCTCACGGCGTTTTTGTTCTTTTTACTTACCATGTTTCTTTCACTCATGGTCACTGTATCTTTTTGCATGGTCGTCTACATGCTTTGTTTTTTCACGATTTCTCCAACCGGCTGGCGTATTCTCTTTACCGGAGCAGTCGAGTTTTTATCAGGCTCAGTTATTCCGCTGCCCTTTATCCCACAGCCTTACAACAGCATAATCAGTTTTCTGCCGTTTGCTTCCATGCTGAATGTTCCGCTTCGTACCTATAGCGGAGATTTGGCCGGAAATGCCTTGATACAGGCAGTTTTTCTGCAGATATTCTGGTTTATTGTTCTTTATCTTTTTGGATACAGATTGTGTCATAAGGCAGAGAACAGAATAGTCATACAAGGAGGATGAAATGAAAATGGGCTTAAAAAGTAATATCAGATTATACGGGATGTATATATCCGTTATTTTACGGAGCACGATGCAATATAAGCTTTCCTTTTTTCTTATGGTCACAGGCAGGTTCATCCTGGCATTCAATGGGTTCCTTGCGATCTTTTTCCTGTTTTCAGGATTCACCAGAATTGGAAGCTACAGCTTTGAAGAAGTACTTTTATGTTTTTCTGTGATTCAGATGTCTTTTGCTCTTGCAGAATGCATCGGCAGCGGTATGAAGGTTTTTACAGGTATAGTGCGGCGCGGTGAGTTCGACCGTATGCTGCTGCGTCCGAGAAGTCCGATTTTACAGGTGCTTGGTACCAGATTCGAGCTTGGAAGGCTTGGACCAATGATAACAGCCGGAATAACGCTGCTCATAGGGATTCAAAAAGGGCAGATAGTCTGGACGGCTGTAAAAATTATGGTTCTGTTTGTCATGATTGCAGGCGGAACGCTTTTATTCTTATCGCTTTTTATTCTGGGAGCCAGCTTTTGCTTTTTTTCCATAGAAGATGGAGGACTTCTGAATATACTGACTTACGGTGCAAAAGAGCATGGGAAATATCCTGTTGATATTTATGGCAAACGATTCATGCAGATTTGTACCTATCTGATTCCGTATACACTGATCCAGTATTATCCGCTGCAGTATCTGCTTGGACGGACAGATCGCTGGGTATACGGCTTGTACCCATTTGGTACAGTTGTTTTCGCATTCCTGTGCTATATTGTCTGGCTTTTTGGCGTGAAGAATTATAAATCATGCGGTAGCTGACAGGCAGGCGGTTTGCCAACAGGCTGTATATATGTTATTATAATGAAATTATGACTTTTTCCGGTGTTTGGTACAGGAAAATGTACGATGAAAACGAAGGTGAACAAAGGCAGAATGAATAAAATGAACAGAGATGACTTACTTGAGCTTACAAGACGCATGACACTGCAGCGCAGCTGCTTTTCTAGAATGGCGGGGGCCTATCTTGATGAGGAAGGATTTGTTGACGGGACCTTTCATACTCAGTTCCTGAAACTGTCCGCAAGAGAACGGACGGCTAACCTGGAGATCGCGAAAGCAATACCGTTCTCGAGAACAAATGAAAATCTCATTCTCCACAGGTTCTCAAAGGATGATGAGAAGCAGGGAAGCTTCTGGCAGTTTTTGATGGCGCTGAACGAATGTGAACTGAAAAATGATGCTATTCTTGATGTGCTCTATGAAGTCATAGGCGAGCGATACCACGCAGATTATCCCTATGGAATTTTCTTTTTCCATGGAAGCTATGATATTCCATTAAAAGGAAAGGACAAAGAGAGCCTGTGGGAGTCGGAGGAAGTCTATAAGTTCATTATCTGTGCGATCTGCCCGCTGCATGGAGAATATGAACCGGGAAAGCCAGAATGCGGCTTTTTATTTCCTGCATTTACAGACCGAAGCAGTGATATCCATGGAATTGCAGTGTTCAATGCGGATGCAAACAGACCGCATAAGGAATTGCTTGAGTCAATAATTCGAAGCAACAAGGGAAGAACAGTTGAGTGAAACCGGAAATGTGATACTGCAAATAGTAGGGTAAAGTTGTAAAAATAGAATGGTTTTCTTTTGAACTCTTTTTAAGTAAAATGGTGCTGCAGCATTAAAATCGGAATAACATTATGCTTGGGGGAGTAGGTCATGAAGAAGCTTTTTATTATATTATGTCTGTGTTTCACGGCACTGTCGGCATGTAAAAGTGCGACATCAGATGAACCGGCATCAGAAACTGGCAATCAGAACGTGGTAGCCGAGGATACATCTGGTCAGAATGATGAGGACAGAGCAGATCAGGATGAAACAGCACAAGGAAATAAGGACGGCGATACAGATGCCACAGCACAGGGAAGTATAACCGGACAGGAAACAGACAAGGAAGACAGTACCGATAAAAGGTCATATGTATCAGTTACTTTCAGCGCAGCCGGTGGTGTTTACGAGGAACCGTTCTCCCTTGAGCTGACAGCAGAAGAAGGAACCATATACTATACAACGGATGGAAGTGATCCGACGAACAGCGAAACGAGATGCGTCTATGAAAGCAGTATCACGGTTGAAGACCGAAAGGATTCGGCTAATGTCATTGCAGCCGTGGACCCTGTGCTGTTTTGTGGTAATTTTAATGAACCGTTAAGCGACGGGAAAGGTTTTTCCTGCCGTATTACAGCACCGGCTGACAGTGCTGTTGATAAATGCAGTATTATTAGGGCTGTTGCACAGACCATAGATGGCACTTACGGACATGTAGCTGCAGCTACATACTTTATCGGAACAACACAGGAACATATACAGGGGCTTGCCAAAAGTGTTGCTGCTGCAGGAAGCAGCCTGGCTGTTATCAGCATTACCATGAATTATGAGGATCTTTTTGACAGCGAGACAGGAATCTACGTCAAGGGTGACATCTTTGAAGATGCGCTCAGTGCTTTTTTACAGAATGAAGCAGTCAATAACGGAGAAACAGCCAGATCTCTGGATGCAAATTATAAACAGCGGGGAAGCGAATGGGAAAGAGCCTGTCATATGGAGTTCTTCGAGTTTGATACTGACAGCACCAGTCTGGAACTATCGCAGGACTGCGGTATCAGGATACAGGGCAACTATTCAAGATCAGATCTTCAGAAAGGTCTGAGACTGATTGCTGACAGTGATTATGGAGACAACAACTTCAGGTATGAAGTTTTTGGACAGGAACTTACAGATTCCAGCGGTGAGGTCATAGACAAGTTCAAGAATCTGGTGCTTCGTGCCGGCGGTAACTGCGCCTTTACTTCTAAATTCAATGATACCTACTGGCAGACACTGGTACAGGATCTTTCCTGTGAAACACTTGCCTCAAGGCCCTGTGTTGTATATCTGAACGGTGAATACTTTGGACTTTATGTTCTGCAGGAGGACTATGATAATGATTACTTTGAAGATCATTATCAAGTGGATAAAGACAGTATTGTTATTTATAAAGGTGATGCAGAGGTCTATGCAAGCGGATACAAGCTTGACGAGGGTGAACTGCCTGAGGGTGAAGAAGATGACGGATATTATTTTCAAGATCTGATGTCCTTCTTCAAGACACATAATGATCTGACAGAGGATGAGGATTATCAGGAGCTCTCACGACTTGTTGATGTGAACAGCATCAGGGACTATTTTGCGGCTGAAGTCTGGATCAATAACAAATGGGACTGGCCAGGCAAGAACTGGTCCATGTGGAAAACAATTCAGACCGATGAAAGCAATCCTTATGCAGACGGAAAATGGCGGCTGATGTGCTATGACATGGAATTCGGCGGTGTCAGCGGTCTGTCTGATGCAAGGACTAATACAGTCAGAGATGACAACTATATGCAGTACGGGCTTCTTGATCAGGGGACAAAAAACCCGGCTGTGCTGTGCTTTGCTTACCTGATGACAAATGAAGGGTTCAGAGAGGAGTATAAGAATACATTGCTTTCCATGAACAGCACTACCTATGAGCAGCAGAACGCACTTGCTGTGCTGGACAGATTTGAAGCAGTGTACAGTCCGCTCTATGAACAATTCTTTGCAAGATATCCGGGTAGTGGATCTGCAAAAGAAGCACAGTATGGCGGCTATGCCAGCATCAGCTGTATCCGTGATTTCTTAAGTGAAAGAATGAATAATATCCAGAAAATGCTGGACTGGATAGATTCTGTATACTAGAAAGAACCTATTTCCTATTGACACCATTGCATGAATAGACTATATTATGAATAATATACATATATAATGTGATTTGTATAAGCTCATCAATAGGGG
>QKDK01000352.1 GCA_003252135.1 Clostridia bacterium | reverse complement strand
AAATAACCATTGATGATTGTATCTTTATCACCAAATTCGGTCTCAATTAATAAAGCTCTGTCGCTGATTTTACCGAATTCAATTGCAGGTACGCTAAGAATAGCACCAGCCATATCAATGGATAAATAAGGTACACTTGCCGTAATGGTCAGATTCGTAAATGCAGAAATCGACGAAAGATAGGAGCCCGCTATAATATTACCAATCTCCTGCAGAGCTGACAGATCCATTTCTGTGAACTCTTCAATGTGACCGATCCTGCCAGTCAATACATCAACGACTTGTTCTGCCGACTCTCTTTCCATCAGGAACATCATCATACCATCAATGCTGTTTCCCAGTGTAAGCAGTATACCTACGACCAGATTTTCAGCACCGCCGATTGCTTCTGATAATTCTTTGAATTCCAAAAATTCAATATTCGGCACCTTCATGTCGACCTTCATGTTTAAAAGCTTTGATAATGCAGTTGTAGCATTCCCTGCCCCAATGTTCGCAATCTCTTTTAAAACATCAAACTTCATGGCATCAATGTCCTGTAGATCAAAATCAGCCAAACCGGTCACCTTCTTTCATTTGTATAAATAACATAATACAGCGTCAAATCTCATATCACCAGAAACCACGTGAAGAATATGATGATCCAACTCTGTGAGCAGATTGAAATATAACAAGACTCTCCTTATGAAAATTCATAAGGAGAATCTCTTTATTACTTACGCAGTTACATTTTCTTTATCAACGATTACTCCCTGCAGATTCAAAAGCGAAACCAATCCCTCTTCCAATTTTCCTACACCACTGAGATATATCGATTTTTCATCATTACTGCCGGACAGAGGCTTTTCAATATTTTCATCATCAAGTACAACAACATTTTTAACTTCGTCTACAATGATCCCTATTGCAGCCTGAGGTTCGATCTTGATGATCAGTATTCTTGTTGTTCCGGTATATTTATCCGGTTCCAGCCCGAATTTGATACGAAGGCTCATGACCGGAATAATCTCACCACGAATATTGATCACACCAACAAAATACGGCTGTACCAGCGGAACTCTCGTTATTCTCTGCATCCTGACAATATTGTCTACATATTGAATGTCAATTCCATATTGTTCAACTCCAAGGTTAACAACAATATACTGTCTTTTATTATCTTCCTTCATACTGGTATCCCCCTTTACAGCAACGCGTTGACATCAAGAATCAAAGCGATCTCTCCGTCACCAAGAATTGTTGCACCGCTAATCAGCTTACTGTTGTTAATGTATTTGCCAATGGACTTAATAACGATTTCAAGCTGTCCGATCAGATTATCTACGATCAGACCTGCCTGTTTGTCACCTTTTCTGACAATTACAACAGTGAATGTTTCCGATTTTGTATCTTCCTTTGGAACCTGAAGGATATCGTCCAGTGAAATCAAAGGAATCACTGTACCACGCAGACTGATGACTGGTTTTGTCTGAACATACTTGATATCTTTGAACGGAACGTCTTCAATTGTCTGAATGCTTCCAAGCGGAATTGCATATTTCTCAGTACCAAGTTCTACCATTAATGCCTGAATGATAGCCAGAGTCAACGGAAGTCTTATCGTAAAGCTGCTGCCCTGTCCCTGTGTCGTTTTTGCCTCAACATCACCGCCAAGTGCTTCGATCTTGGTCTTCACAACATCAAGTCCTACACCACGACCTGAAACATCTGATACCACATCAGCAGTTGAAAATCCCGGCCGGAACATAAGATCAATGATTTCTTTGTCTGTAAGTGTTTCTGCCTGTTCATCTGTAACAAGATTCTTCTCAATTGCCTTTTTCTTGATCTTTTCGACATCAATACCGGCACCGTCATCCTTAACTTCAATGACTACATTGTTGCCTTCCTGAAATGCATTCAGATAGATCGAGCCTATCTCTGGTTTTCCTGCAGCTATACGAACACTGTTCTTCTCAAGTCCATGATCTGCTGAATTACGAAGAAGATGCTGTAAAGGATCACCAATTTCATCGACAACGGTACGATCAAGTTCTGTATCTTCACCGGACATGATAAGTTCCATGTCTTTTCCAAGTTTTTTGCTAAGATCACGTATCATACGAGGAAACTTATTGAATACCGTTTCGATCGGAACCATTCGAACTTTCATAACAGACTGATGAAGTTCTGTTGTTATTCTCTCAAGATACTCAATCTGTTCATTGAAGCTTCCCTGGTTCGCAATACCGGAATCAGTAGTGCTCAATGATACAAGACCATTTTTCGCTATAATTAATTCGCTGACTGAATTCATCAGATTGTCAAGCTTTTCAATATCAATACGTACCGAACGGTTCACGATCGGTTTGGCAGCTGATGCAGCAGCTGTAGCCTGCCCTTTCTTGCCTGCAGCAGGTGCAGTTTTTACTGCTGTCGTTTTCGCTGCGGTCTCTTTTACAATCTCTTTTTCTTCTTCAGCGTCTTTCTCGCTGTCTTCCATACCGTCAATTTCAAAACTGCCGACAGCAACATCATCTATTTCTGAAATATTCATGATCAGATTCTTAATTCGGCTCTGTTCTTCTTCTGAAATATAAAGAATGGAAAAATCAAAATCAAAATGTTCATCTTCTATATCCTGAACTTCAGGATTTGCTTTAATTACATCTCCATGTTCTTCAAGTGCTTTAAAAACCAAAAAAGCACGAGCAGACTTTAATATACAGCTTTCACGTATATACACTGTAATGCCGTATATCTTTTTTCCTTCATCTGCAGCCTTTATGATCGCTTTCTTTTCGTGGTCTGCAATTTTCATCATTTTAAATTTCTCTTTTGTAGTCTCAGCAGCAACAGCTGCTGCAGCTGCCATTCCATGATTTTCTTTGCTTTTTACAGGTGCAGCCGGCACATTATCTTTGGAGTTTTCATTAGAGTATTTGCTCAAAAGATTTGGCAGATCTTCTCCGTCGCCATCACCTTCGTCAGCAGTTGCAATGATGTTATCAAGAAAATTGCTGATAGCATCTAACCCACGGAATAATATATCGATCAATTCGGCATTGACTCTCACCTTTTCATTCCTGATCTCTGAAAATACATTCTCCATTTCGTGTGTCAAACGCTGCATCTTCTTATATCCCATGGTTCCAGCCATTCCCTTCAGGGAATGTGCAGCTCGGAATATCTCATTGATGGTATTTGTATTTTCCGGTTCTTTTTCTAAAACCAATAATTGTTCATTCAAAGTCTGAAGATGTTCTTTTGTCTCTTCAATAAAGATCTCAAGATATTGACTAACATCCATTTTATCGTACCCCCACATTCGTAATTATTGTATCGGCTATCTTATCCAGGGTAGCAATCTCGTTTACGAGGCCAACATCGGTAACTACTTTTGGCATTCCGTAAACCACACTGCTTTCTTCGTTCTGCGCGATAACATAAAGGTTCTTTTTTTCGTTTAGCTGGTGAATTCCTAGTGTACCATCTGAACCCATCCCTGTTAATACAACACAGGTTATCTCATCGAATTCAGAGTCGAGCAATGATTCATACATAATATCTGCACAAGGCCGCAGACCGTTTCTTGGTTCATCCGACGATAATGACAATTGATAGTTGCTGCCATTTTTCGTTATGCGAAGCTGGCTTCCTCCTTTCGCAATGTATACATATCCCATCTGAATGATATCGCCATTTGCCGCTTCTTTTACTTTCAGCGGGCTCATCTCATCGAGGCGCTGTGCAAGTGAATTTGTAAAACCCTCCGGCATATGCTGCACAATAACAACTGGGGCATTCAGGTTTGCCGGTAATTTTGGTATTACCTGCTGCAAAGCTTTTGGTCCGCCGGTAGAGCATGCTAAAGCAATCAGTTTCTTTGCATTTTTCCCGACACTTACATGCTGTCTTTTCACTGCTTTTAGACCTGAAGCGCTGCTCATCGGAGATCTTGGTTTTATTCTTCCATTATCACCTGATGGTGCAACGGGTGCAGTTGTTACTGGTGTCAGAACAACCGGTTTAATTTTATATAGTTTTGTTGCAGCAATTACAGCATCCAAAACTCTAGATTTAAAACTGTCGCCTTTTGCTTCAATAAAGCTTTCAGGCTTTGTTACAAAATCAAAGGCTCCAAGTTCAAGACAACGTATCGTTTCCTTTGCACCTTCTTTTGCAACAGTACTTACAACAATGACCGTCAGCTTGATCTTCCTTTTATCGATCTGCTCAAGGAACTCAATTCCATTCATCTTGGGCATGTTTATATCAAGTATGACAGCATCGTATTTCGAAGGACTTGTTACAATAAGATCGAAGGCATCCAGCCCGTTTACAGCAATGTCTTCTACATGAAATCTTTCATCTGATTCAATTATATCAGATATAACCCTTCTCATAAGTGCAGAGTCATCGACAATTAGTATTTTTTTCATCATTTTGTCTCTCCTAATCTGTTTGTGATAGTCGCTTTCTGCGTTTCCTCTCCTCATCAAACACATACTTGATTATGACTTCTCTTTCTTTCATTGGCATATTAACAAATTCTACTCTGTTTTCGTAATTTCCAGGACGGTTGAATATCTCCTGGCTGAATACAAGTCTTGCGTCTGTAGTCACTTCAAATCTCTCGCCATTAACAACTATACTGAATCTCAAGCGTATGATATCCCCTTTTGCAAATGCTTTATCAAGGTTAAAGCGAAGTCCGCCCCCGCTGATATCTATTGCTATCCCCATTTTCCAATCCTGCTGCATGGATATAAGAATTTCCTCTGCTTTTTTCTTATCTTCCATATTCAAAAAGTCATTTTCGCTTAATTTTTTTGTCAGCTTAATTTCTGCCGGTACAACGATCCTTGCTTCGATTTCCATAACACATTCCAGTCTGAAGAACTGTCTGCGCTGAAACTTCTCAAGGTCTGCAATAAATCTTATAACAGCTACATACATGGTTCCGTTGCGGAATCTGTCTACAACGATACATTTACTCTGGTACAGCCCATTTTGTGTATAAAAGAACAGATGATACCTGTCACCAACATCAATGGGTATAATTCTTCCGCCTTCAATCGGCATCGCAATCTTAGCACGATTGTCATCTGCAATGTCAAGAAGCTGACTCAGATAATACTTTTCTGAATCGCCACGCTCCTGGTTCGTTATTTTCTTAATTTCAACTTTATCGCCTGGCCGCAAAATACTCCCTAACATCTGTCTCCACCAACCTTACATTTTGTTTTTCCTGTATTTAGATTTTATCAAATTTGAAAACAGCTGCGCAATACCTTTTTTTGTCTGTACCGTGGTTTCATCGGTTTCACATAAACTTTCTGCTATTTCAGTGATAGCTTTTGACGCTGCAGACCCAGGATATAACAATGTAACTGGTTTCTGATTGATCACCGCTTTTGAGACATTGGCATCCTGTGGTATATCCCCAAGATATTCTAATGGTATATGTAAAAATTTATCTACCACAATACTCAGCTTATCGTAAAGCTCTTTGCCTTCTTCCGGGATCTGGGTACGATTTGAAACCAAGCTTATTCTGGTATTCTCAATTGAAAATTCTGATTTACGGTTCAATGTTTTTAAAAGTGCATAGGCATCGGTGATAGACGTCGGCTCCGGTGTTGCTACCAGCAATACTTCAGAACTCGCTGCAACAAATTCCATAACAGAGTCAGCGATACCGGCACCGGTATCAATAATAATGATATCTGCCAGCTCATCCAGCTGGAAAAGCTTCTGTGTAAGATAAATGATCTGATCTCTGCTGAGTCTTATCAACTCCTGTATTCCTGACCCGCCGGATATAAACCCTATGTTCTCCGGTCCCTCTGTTATAATATCTTTCAATGTTTTTCCCCTGAACATCAGATCAGCAAGATTATACTGCGGTCTGATGCCGAGCATCACTTCAATGTTAGCCAGCCCAAAATCTGCATCAAATATAACGACACGTTTGCCAAGTCTGCTCATCTGAATGGCAAGGTTGACAGACAGGCTCGATTTACCGACCCCGCCCTTTCCGCTTGTCACTGTAATGACTCTGGCAATATTCCTTGGGCGGCTGTTCTGCTTTACTAATTTTCTCAGTTGTTCTGCCTGATCCATTAATCATTGCCTCCCAATAACTGTTTTGCTATCCATTGCGCATCAAGTTTACTGATATCATTCGGAACGTTCTGACCAAATGTCGAATATGACAAAGGTGCTCCAGTCAGCATCTTGATATTTAATATATTACCAATCGACCCTGTTTCATCCAGTTTGGTAAAAATCAGGCGAAAATCAGAAATTTCTGCATATGTCTCTGTGATTTTTGCCAGATCACGGTACTTGGTCGTAATGCTCAGAACCAGATAAACTTCTCTCTCATCCTCAGGAATCTGTGCAATCAGCCGTTCAATATCATCCCGCTGTTCCCTGTTCCTATGGGAACGCCCGGCCGTATCAACCAGTACAATGTCGTAATCTTTATATTGATCCTTTGCCTGCGATACTTCTTCCGGGTCGTAGATCACATGAAGAGGAACATCGAGTATGTTAGCATAGGTGCGTATCTGCTCAACCGCTGCAACCCTGTAAGTATCCGCTGTCATCAGTGCAATTTTGTATTTTTTCCCAACTGACATACTGGATGCTATTTTTGCAATTGTGGTCGTTTTTCCGACGCCGGTCGGTCCGATAAAAAAAATAAATTTTGTTTTACCTTCTGTTACATCCAGTGTCTTTGTCTGTCCCAGCTTTAAGACAAGTTTTTGATAGACGCTGGCAAGAATACTGTCGATCGCTGCATCTTTTTTTAATGAGCTCTCTATTTCTGTAATGATCTGATTGGCAAATCTTTCATTTACTTCATTGGCAATCAGCTGATTATATATCAGCCTGATACATGATATATTCTTATCATTTTCAAGTGATTTGTCATTGTTTTCTGCATCACTTCCTGTTTGCGGCTTATCCTGAATCTGTTTTTCGATCATATTCTGAATTTCAGTCAGTCTCTTTTCAAGATCCATGTTTTTATTGAACGCATCCTCCGGTCTGAATTTTCCTGAAACTGTGACATCTTCATTTGCACGTATGTCAAAAATATTAGGCAGAACCTCTTTTGCTTTGGGCGTAATTTTTGCGGCTGCTTTTTCACTGGACATAACACCTTCATCGACAGCTGCAGTAATTTCAACTGTGGTTTTTTTAAACAGCCTATATATACCGCGCG
>QKDK01000364.1 GCA_003252135.1 Clostridia bacterium | reverse complement strand
TTTCGCACTTATAATGCTGACGACGGTGAAAAAACAGCTTACAGCAATTATTCATACTGGAAAAGCACACTGAACAGTTTTAAGAAAAACAAAGCTGCAGTATTTCTTGTATGTCTTGTACTTGGCATTCTTTTGTTTACCTTCATTCAGCCGTTCCTTCCAAATCAGTATGACCCAAATCTGGTGAATAACGACCCTGCTACCGGTATTCAGTACCGCAACATCTCGCCCGGAAAACAATTCTGGTTCGGCACCAACTCCATTGGACAGGATCTTTGGGCCAGGATATGGACCGGAACAAGAAACTCTCTTCTGATCGGTATTGCTGTTGCTAGTATCGAAGCCCTGGTCGGCATCATTGCTGGAGTTCTCTGGGGCTATGTACGTAAAGTAGACTGGCTTTTTACTGAAATATACAATATTCTTGATAATATACCTCAGACCATCATTTTGATCCTGATTTCCTTTATTTTAAAACCGGGTGTTAAAACATTGATTTTTGCAATGTGCCTTACCGGCTGGATACAGATGGCACGTTTTATAAGAAATCAGGTCCTTATTATCCGTGACCGGGAATATAATCTTGCTTCCCGCTGTGTCGGTACACCGACGCGCAGAATTATTCTGAAAAATCTACTGCCTTACCTGATTTCGGTTATAATGCTCCGTATGGCACTCTCTGTTCCGGGAGCTATCGGCAATGAGGTTTTCATTACCTATATCGGCCTTGGTCTTCCTACAAGCATTCCAAGCCTTGGACAGCTGATCAATGACGGCCGTGCGCTTATGATGAGCGCCAGCCTGCGTTACCAGCTGATCTTCCCGACTGTAGTCGTATCTGTTGTGACCATTTCCTTTTACATTATCGGAAATGCTTTCTCTGATGCTGCTGATCCAAAGAACCATATTTAATTAGCACATAAACGTGCAGGAATGGGGTTAGATGATGAACAATAATGAAATAATACTGTCCGCAAAGGATGTTGAAGTTAAATTCGATCTGCGCGGACAGATACTGACAGCAATCCGTGAAGTCAGCCTTGACATATATAAGGGAGAGACCCTGGCTATCGTAGGTGAATCCGGATCAGGAAAATCAGTGTTTACCAAGACCTTCAATGGGCTTCTGGATAAAAACGGTAAAGTCACAAAAGGTGAGCTTTGGTATAACGGTGAGGATCTTGCCAGATATAAAAAAGAGAAAAACTGGCTGAAGATCAGAGGTCATGAGATCGCCATGATCATGCAGGAACCCATGACTTCTCTCAATCCGTTAAAGACCATCGGAGATCAGATCGTCGAAGCGATCCGCATCAGAGACCGCAAAATAACATATAGTAAAGCAAAAAAAGAAGCGATAGAATATCTTTCTGAGGTTGGTATTAAAAATCCGGAATCTCGTTTTAAGCAATATCCGCATGAATTCTCAGGCGGAATGAGACAGCGTGTTGTCATAGCCATCGCTATTGCTTGCAAGCCAAAAATTCTGATCTGTGATGAACCGACGACTGCACTTGATGTTACCATTCAGGCACAGATTCTGAATGTACTAAAGGAAATGAAAGATAAATACAGTCTTACGATTGTTTTTATTACACACGATCTGGGCGTGGTTGCCAATGTAGCTGATCGGATTGCAGTTATGTACGCAGGTGACATTATTGAAATAGGTACTGCGGATGAGATCTTCTTTGATCCAAGACATCCATACACATGGGCACTGCTCTCTTCTATGCCGCAGCTCGGTATAAAAGGCAATGACCTGTTCACGATTCAGGGAAATCCTCCTAACCTTTTTACAGAGATCAAAGGTGATGCCTTCGCACCAAGAAATCCGCATGCACTTCAGATTGATTTTATTCAAAGACCTCCTTATTTTCAGGTTACAGATACGCATAAAGCAAAGACCTGGCTGCTCGATCCCCGTGCCCCTAAGGTTGAAAAGCCAAAAGGGATCCTGGAATTGCAGAATCTGACCGCAAACTAACTTTCAATACAGGAATGGATACTATGTGAAAGAATTGAATGGAGAATATGATGAAAGACAAAGAAGTTTTACTTGATATAAAAAATTTAGAAGTCGCTTTCGGTTCCCATAAGAACAGATTCGTTGCTGTGAATGATGTCAGTTTTCAGATCTATAAGGGCGAGACCTTTGGCGTTGTAGGCGAATCCGGTTCCGGAAAGACTACCATCGGACGCGCCATTATGAGAATACATTCTGCTTCAAAGGGTGAAATACTTTATGAAGGTGAAAAAATAAACGGAAAGATATCAAAAAGTCTGGACAAAAAAATCACCCAGAAGATTCAGATGATCTTTCAGGATCCTATGGCTTCATTAAATGAGAGAGCCAAAGTCAATTATATTGTCAGCGAAGGACTGATGAATCTTGGTAAAATATCAGAAAAAGAGAGAAATGAACGTGTCTCTGCCGCATTGAAAGAAGTCGGACTTCTTCCTGAGTTCGCGAGCCGTTTTCCACATGAATTTTCCGGTGGTCAGCGTCAGCGTATCGGCATTGCCAGGGCTCTGATCATGGAGCCAGATTTTATCATAGCAGATGAACCAATCTCTGCACTGGATGTTTCTATTCGGGCACAGGTGCTGAACCTGCTTGACAGGCTCCAGAAGGAAAAGGGGCTGACGTATCTTTTTGTTGCTCACGATCTTTCAGTTATGCGTTTTATCACTGACCGCATCGCAGTTATTCATGAAGGTGTCATTGTAGAGCTTTCAGAAACCGAAGAGCTTTTTTCCAACCCTCTTCACCCTTATACAAAAGCGCTGCTTTCTGCTATCCCGCTGCCAAATCCTGTGGCAGAAAGGAACAAGACCCTTCGTATATATGATAAAAGCATGCACTCTTATGATATTGATAAACCAAAGTGGTGCAAGTTAAATGAAAATCACTATGTCAGGGCAAATCAGGCTGAATTTTCAGAATGGAGCAAAAGCTGCGTATGATGAAAACTACCGTTAAGGCAATTGCTAATAGAACCATCGTTCCTTTATATGAAACGCCAAACCATCTGACTGCGCTGTCCGATGAAGTACTGTATGGCATGACTGTTCATGTCGAAGAGTTCTTTTCCGATCGATGGTGTTATATAACTACAGAATATCTTTATCATGGCTATGTTTCAAGTGATGATCTGCTGATTCTGCCAGACCAGACAGAAACCTGGCAAAAATCACATAAGATGCGGGTTCACTGGGCATATGCAGACGTTCTTTCAGAGCCTAAAGTTCAAGGGTATTGTATGCAGGAGATCCCCCGCGGCGGACTCATCTGTGTTCCAGACCCTGTTCATTCAGACAACGGCTGGCTTCAGGTCATACTTGCTGACGGCAGGACCGGTTACATGAAAGAACATTTTCTTGGTGAGATAAAGACTACAGATAACCGGACAGAAAGTGACATCAGACATGACGTGATCGAAACAGCTATGTCTTATCTTGGCACCCAGTATCGTTGGGGCGGCAAAACACCTCTTGGTATTGACTGCTCCGGATTAACCTCCGTCTCCTATCTGATCAACGGAATTTTCACCTTTCGGGATGCTAAGATCATGGATGGCTTTCCTGTTAAGGAAATCGATTTTGAAGACCGCAAACCTGGTGATCTTTTGTACTTTAAAGGTCATATTGCATTGCTGACAGAGAAGAACAGATATATTCATTCTACCGGCCGCAGCGGCAGTGACGGTGTCGTTCTGAACAGCCTGAATCCGTCAGACCCGGATTACAGAGAAGACCTGGCGGAAGGTATTCTGGCTGTCGGAAGTGTATTTCCTCTTGTTTAACAAGTGTATTTCTGCTTGTTTCGTTACCTGAATAAAATAGAAAGAGAGAACTGCCATGAAAGTTGCTGATATGCATTGTGACACCCTGGCTGAATTGTGGTATACACACTGGGAAGGTGCCGTTCCTTCAGAATTAATAAAAAATAACCTGCACATAGATCTCGAAAAAATGCAAAAAGGCGATTATCTTCTTCAGAATTTTGCCGTTTTTGTAAATCTTGACAGAAAGCTTGACCCTCTGGAATCAGCATTATATCAGATCGATATCTTCTATCAGGAGATGGCTAAAAATTCAGATATCATACGTCCTGTAAAAGCTTATGCTGACATTGAAAAAAACCAGAAAGATGGCATTATCTCAGGGGTTCTGTCAGTTGAAGAAGGTGCTGTATGCAAAGGAAGACCAGAGTTCTTACGTATCCTGTATCAGCTTGGCGTACGCATGATGACACTTACCTGGAATCATGAGAATGAACTGGCCTACCCAAACAATGTGCCAACAGATGCAAGCACTGTCTTTCCCTGCGGTTCAGAAACCACAATGGGCCTAAAGGAGAAAGGATATCTCTTTATTGAAGAAATGGAGCGTCTGGGGATGGTCATCGATGTATCCCATCTGTCGGATGCAGGATTCTACCAGATACTGCAGAATACAAAAAGACCCTTTGCAGCAAGTCATTCCAATGCCCGTTCCTTATGCAGGCACTGCCGTAACCTGTCTGATGACATGATTCAAAAGCTAGGAAATCGGGGCGGTGTAATAGGACTGAATTATTGCGGAAGCTTTCTTGAAGAAGGAGCAGACGATCAAAACTGCAAAAGTACTGTCTCTCGTATGGCAGAGCATGCAAGACATATCACGAATCTCGGTGGTATGGAATGTCTTGGACTTGGCTCAGATTTTGACGGTATTTCTCACAACCTGGAGATGAAAGACTGCTCTATGCTCCCGCTTCTCGAAGCTTCCTTGAAAAAGGCAGGCTTTTTAACATCTGATATTGAAAAGATTTTTTATCGGAATGTTCTGAATCTGTATAAAGAGGTTTGGAAATAACTTTCACCGCAAGGAGAACAAACATGATGGACGCAAGACTTAATCTGAAAGCAAGAATTGAAGCAGAGCTAAAGAGCTATGATGGCTGCATGGGAATATACCTGAACGATCTGAAGGGCAATATTCTATGCATCAATGAAGATGAGGAGTATGAAACAGCCAGCACGATCAAGACTTTTATATTAGGTGCTCTGTTTCAGGAAATAGAAAACGGGAGCAGATCATTATCTGATATGCTGACCTACAAAAAAGAACATTATATTGACGGCAGCGGTGTCCTGAAATCCTTAGAGATCGGGACCAGCCTTTCTGTAAAAAACACAGCCACACTGATGATCATTGTCAGTGATAACATCGCAACTAATATGATGATCGAATACCTTGGTGTTGATTCCATCAATTCATTCATTCACGCCAATGGCTTTTATAAAACAACACTGCATAATCCCATAGATTTTGCAAAATATGATAAACTTGGCACTTCGACCCCTAAGGATTATGGCGAATTGTTCGAAAAGATTGCTCGAGGAACATTGATCAGTGAAAATGCCAGCAGACAGATTCTTGAAATCTGCAAGATGCAGCATTACAATTCCATGCTGACCAAGGCATTCCCGCAGTATTTTATGGATTCTGACAATTATGATGAGGAAGTGATATTTGTAGCATCGAAAAGCGGCAGTATGAACGCCTGCAGAAACGACGGCGGTATCGTATCAACCCCTTATGGGAAATATGTCATCGTTATGTTCAACAAGGATTTTTCAGATTCCATGTATTATCCTGATCATCCGGCCACAATATTTGGTGCAAAAGTCAGCAGACTGGTCTTTGATCAGTATCTGACACTTGAAGGAAGCTTTGGAAAATAGGAAATTAATAAAGGATAAGCCTGGATTCAATCAACAGAACCAGGCTTTTTATATTTTATAGAAACTATCTTACTTCACTGTTTACTGCTTTTTCACCAGATACTGCTTACTCACCAGATACTGCTTTTTCACCAGATACTGCTTACTCACCAGATACTGCTTTTTCACCGGTTTCTGATTATTCACCAAATACTGCTTTATAATCTTCCTGGAACTTAGCAATACCGGCATCAGTAAGCGGGTGTTTTGTCATCTGTTCAATGACAGAATATGGTACTGTTGCAATGTCAGCTCCTGCCAGTGCACAGTCAGTCACATGAATCGGATTTCTCACAGATGCAGCTATAATCTCAGTTTCGTAGTCGTAGATAGCAAAAATCTCAGCGATGGTACGAACAAGATTTATACCGGATTCACTGATGTCATCCAGTCTGCCAAGGAATGGTGATACATAGGAAGCTCCTGCTTCTGCCGCTAAAAGTGCCTGATTTGCCGAAAAGATCAAGGTAACATTCGTCTTGATGCCTTCTGCAGCTAAAACTTTAACAGCCTTCAGTCCTTCTACAGTCATTGGTATTTTAACTACCATATTCTTATGAATGGCAGCAATTACACGTCCTTCTTTTATCATGCCTTCTGCATCAACCGTTGTTGCTTTCACTTCACCACTGATTGGTCCGTCAACGATTGTCGTGATCTCTTTGATCACTTCTGTAAAATCTCTGCCTTCTTTTGCTATGAGAGATGGATTTGTTGTTACTCCACAGATCACACCCATGTCATTAGCCTTTTTGATGTCTTCCACTTTCGCTGTGTCAATAAAAAACTTCATATACGTCCTCCATTCAATACATAACTGCACGCCTGTCTCTGACAAACGGTTGTTGTTTATCATACCTCATGAAGGCTGGAAAAGCAAATGTTTTGTTGTTTTGTTCAATAATCTTTCATTATTACTAGGAGAAACGTTTTCCGGCATTAATCCCCTTGATGAACGAGTAGGCAAATTCAATGGTTCTTGCCGTCAGCTCTTCACAGGCATGCGGTGGGTCGTACTCGGAAAAGCCACCGGGGCGAAGATCAAAGCAAAGCATTGAACCAAATTCTGCCGAAAATACTTCTGCATACTGATAGCACAATGCGGCTATTTCAGCATCCTGCTTTCCAAGTTGTTTATAATAGATACCGATGAACATCAATGCTCCCTCTACAAGCCCGCATTGTGCCCGAAAACCTCCTGCACCATGCAGTCCGATTGCTGCATGCACTGTCTGTTCTGTCAGCTCAACTAAAAACAGTTCTGACAGACAACGCAATGTTGTTCTGGCGCAGTTGATATCGTTCTTCCAGTATAGATCATGAACCATATTGTCAATCACTGTCTTCATTCTTTTTATTCCTCCCCCTGTATACAACAAATACTGTATATGTTGCATGCTGTATATGTTGCATACTTTATTTGTAAAATCCAGTAAACCGTGTACTGTGT
>QKDK01000149.1 GCA_003252135.1 Clostridia bacterium | reverse complement strand
CACAACAAGGGTTATTATATCAAAGAAAAGCAGCTGATTCCCTGCTCCTGTCATTATGCATTTGCAACAGATACGGCGCATCGCGGACAGCACATCGGTATGGATCTTCTGCAGCACATACTGGAAACACAGGATTCTTCCGGTGTATCAGTGTCCATGATCGCTCCTGCAGATGAGGGGCTTAGGGATCTGTATAAGCACAGCTTCCAGTATGAGGACTATTTTTATGTGAACGAGCTGACCGTGACACCTGACGGGCTTTCACAAGTCTATACAGGAGATACAAAGCCTGGTATATACAGGATATTGCCAGATGAATATCTGATGTTCCGTGAAAAGCTCCTTGCAGGTAAGAGCCATATTGTACATACCCTTGAACAGATCAAATATCAGCAGGGTATCTGCGAGACCAGTAAAGGAGGTCTCTTCCATATCACGCTTCCTGCCGGAGAAGGTATCATGGTCATAGAACAGGATCAGGATCAGACTATTCTTTGTAAAGAGCTGCTGATGGACAATGATGATTTTCTGCCGGTTTTCCATGCAATACTGCATAAATTTTCAGCAAAAAAAGCAATTATCTGGCTTCCTGACTGGTCAGTTCCTTCCTGCCCCTATATCAAACGTTCGGTAGCTCTGCTCCGCAGAAATTCCTGCACTACCTTTGTCAATGCAAAGGCAGCAAGTGTTTGTCAGATAACCAACAGTCAGCTGCCAGCCCACGGCTATGCCGGTCTGCTGTTTGGTTAAGAGAAGCAAACGTGCGCTGTAGATATATACTCACCTGTTCTGGAACATATGACACTAACTGCAGCACACCATGAACAGCGGTCAGAGATTTTTAGCAGCAAAAAATCGTCAGCCCTTGATTTAACAAGTTTTCTGACGATTCATGTACTCGAGGTGACGTGATTTGAACACGCGGCCTCTACCTCCCTAAGGTAGCGCTCTAGCCAAACTGAGCCACACCTCGATATATTAATGCCGTAAAAGCAAAAAATTCTGACACGCATATGCATCAAAATTTCCTGAAGCTGTTAGGCAGACTTGAACTGCTGACCTCATCCTTACCAAGGATGCGCTCTACCAACTGAGCTATAACAGCGTGCTTGATTATATTACCACATTCGATGGTGTTTGACAAGAGGGTAAAATAAAATTTTCCATCTTGTTTATACAATAATAACAATTTGTCAAGTGCCAATTCCCTTCCATGCTGACACCTGTATAATACAGCTTTCGACAACTTTCTATATCACTATTGCAATAAAAAGTCACTGCCGGTATAGTAAAAAGAAGCTAAAAAAGGAGCTTACCATCATAGCTGATCAGCTATTTTGCAAAGCTCCTTACTTATTATCTTTCTTTTAAAATATGATCTGGTGAAACCTGTTATTTTGATAAATCTTGTACATAAAGAGTACGAACTGCATTAGGATCAGCTTTTGGAGCCTCTGCTGCCTTTGGTGCTTCTGCCGCTTTTGGAGCTTCTGCAGCCTTTGGCTTGCCTCTCTCAGCAAAGAACTTTGGTGCAACCTGCGGGAACAGTGCGAAGCTAAGTACATCTTCCTCACATTTTGCAATATCCTTTGTCTCTTCACGGTACTTTTCAAGTTCCGGTTTCAGAAGATCAGCCGGACGGCAGGTAATAACTTCTGCATCACCGATTGCCAGCTTACGTACTTCTTCATTCACCTCTGCAGGTAACTGACCGTACTCACCGCGGAGAAGAGCTTTGGATTCATTCGGGAACATCTTATAACGTCCGCCTGCAATGATGTTCATAACAGCCTGTGTACCTACGATCTGGCTGGTAGGAGTAACAAGCGGAGGATACCCAAAGTCCTTACGAACTCTCGGGATTTCTTCCAGAACGTCATAGTATTTATCTTCGGCATTTGCCTGCTTTAACTGTGAGATCAGGTTAGAAAGCATACCGCCGGGAACCTGATATAACAAAGTGTTGGTATCAACACTAAGAACCTTAGGATCAAGGAAGCCTTCAGCCTTCAGTCTTGCAGCTACCTTACGGAAATGTGCAGCTGCTTCGCTCATCTTCATCAGATCAAGACCTGTATCACGCTCTGTACCTTTTAAGGTAGCAACGAGTGATTCTGTAGCCGGCTGAGCTGTACCGTTCGCAAGCGGAGAAAGTGCTGTATCAACGATATCAACGCCTGCCTGCATAGCCATAAGGTAAACCATATCACCGGTACCGGTTGTATTATGCGTATGAAGATGAATCGGAACAGATACATTCTCTTTCAGCTTCTTCACTAAGGAATATGCATCGTAAGGAAGCAGTAAGTTTGCCATATCTTTGATACAGATAACGTCAGCACCCATCTCTTCCAGCTTGGAAGCCAGTCTTATGAAGTACTCTTCATTATGAACAGGGCTTACGGTGTAGCTCATTGCGATTTCTGCAATACCGCCATAGTATTTTGTATATTTCATGGCAGCTTCCATGTTACGGGTATCATTCAAAGCATCAAAGATACGAACAACATTGATACCGTTCTCGATGGATTTTTTACAGAACTGCTCTACCATGTCATCTGCATAGTGCTTATATCCTAAGATATTCTGTCCGCGAAGAAGCATCTGAAGCTTTGTTTTAGGCATTGCTTTCTTTAATGCACGAAGTCTTTCCCACGGATCCTCATTCAGGAAACGCATACAAGCATCAAATGTTGCACCGCCCCAGCACTCCAGTGACCAGTATCCGATACTGTCAAGGATTTCACATGCCGGAAGCATATCTTCAAGTCTCATACGTGTTGCAGCTTGTGACTGATGTGCATCACGCAGAATTGTATCTGTTATAAATAATGGTTTTTTCTCCATTGTATCCTCCATTCCGCTGTTTTACAGCATATCTGCTTACTGGGTAGTTTTGTTTCAGAGTTATGATCAGCCAAACAGGGAGATCAGTACACCGGCAGCAATTGCTGAACCGATTACACCTGCAACATTCGGACCCATAGCGTGCATCAGAAGGAAGTTTCCAGGGTTTTCTTTCTGTCCTACAACCTGCGAAACACGGGCTGCCATAGGAACTGCTGAAACTCCGGCAGAACCGATCAATGGATTGATCTTATTTCTTAAGAACAGGTTCATGAACTTAGCAAGAAGAACACCGCCTGCTGTACCAAATCCAAAAGCAATAACACCCATAATGATAATCTTTAATGTTGATACAGATATAAAGGTTTCCGCAGTAGCTGTTGCACCTACCGAAATTCCAAGGAAAATGGTCGTGATATTGATCAGTTCATTCTGTGCTGTTTTGTTAAGACGTTCTGTTACACCACATTCTCTGAAAAGATTACCAAGCATCAGGCAGGCAATCAGCGGAGTTGCTGATGGAACTAACATGGCAACAAATGCCGTAACAACGAATGGGAATATAATCTTTTCTGTTTTAGAAACTTTACGAAGTTCCTTCATCACGATCATACGTTCATGTTTTGTTGTCAGAAGCTTCATGATCGGCGGCTGTATAACAGGAACAAGTGCCATATAGGAATACGCTGCCACCGCAATCGGGCCGAGAAGATGAGGAGCAAGCTTTGTTGTTACGAAGATTGCTGTCGGGCCGTCAGCACCACCGATGATACCGATGGAAGATGCTTCATTGCCTGTAAAGCCTAATGCTCTTGCACCGATAAAGGTAACAAAAATACCAAGCTGTGCTGCTGCACCGAGCAGAAGACTCTTTGGATTCGCAAGCAGCGGTCCAAAGTCTGTCATGGCACCAACACCAATGAATATAAGACAAGGGTAGATTCCTAATTTAACCCCAAGATATAAGATATCAATAAGTCCGGGAGTAATAACTGTGCCGTCTTCACCGGCTGCTCCGCCGAACATATCCCAGTGAACATGACCGCCTGCAAACAATGATTCATGGAAAATCTCAGAACCAGGCAGGTTCGTTACAAGCATACCGAATGCAATCGGCAGTAAAAGAAGCGGCTCAAATTTCTTAACAATTGCAAGGTAAGCAAGTACGCAGACAATTGCGAGCATGATCAGAACCTTTGGATTCTCCCCAAGGAGATAGAATCCTGTCTGATGTAAAAAGTTAACTAAAGTATCCATTCTTCCTCCATTCCGTATCGTGAGTGTTACGGTTTACATTCTTCGTTGATTAGTTAAGAACACAAAGGAGTGTTCCTGATTCAACAGATGAACCCTTTGCAACATTCACAGATGCCACAGTGCCATCCTGAGGAGCAAGAATTTCATTTTCCATCTTCATAGCTTCAAGAATCATAAGTACATCGCCTTTTTTCACAGCTGCGCCAGCTACTGCTGCTACGCTTAAAATAGTGCCAGGCATTGGGCTGGTAACTTTGTGTCCGCCAGCTACCGGTGCTGGAGCAGGTGCTGCTGCCGGTGCTGCTGCAGGAGCTGCAGCTGCTGCTGTTTTAATTTCACTTTCACTCACCAGTTCTAATTCAACTTCATATGCTGTTCCATTCACATTTACTCTGTATTTTTTCATGTAAATCCTCCGTTCATCCGCATTCGCGCGGGCCAATTTTAGTTATTGTCGAATCATTATAACTGTTTCACAGAAACGATACGAATCGCTGTGATGTCTGTACCAAGATCCTCAGCAATAGCTGCGGATACCGCTGCGATAAATGCAGGTCTGTTTGCAATGGGTGCAGGTGCTTTAACCGTTGCTGCAGGTGCGGGTGCTGCTTTTACTACTTCTTCATCTTTCTGGAATCTTCGAATGATCGAACTCATGATGGTGCAGATTACCACGAGACAGATCAGACCAACAAATACAGTTCCAAGACCCATAAGTGTTACAACTGCATTGGACTGGTCACTTGCCAGTACTAAACTTAAGCTGGTTACCATAATAACATAACCTCCTTCCTTCCATAAATATATATCTTCTTCATTAGACAAATGTAGTATAGATTTATAAATTCAGGTCAAATAAAAAACCCAAATTAGCCAAATCGTAACATAAAAATCAAGCAAATGCAATGTGTTTTCTTAATAACTTAATAAAATAATTATTTTCAAAAAAAGATTGACAAAATTTTAGCAATTGACCTAAACCTGTAATTCCTTTAATACTCTGGATAACTTCTTCTTTATTCTCTGTAATGCGTTGTCAATGGCCTTGGGCTGTTTTTTCATTTTATTAGCTATTTCCCCGTATCCATTTTCCTTTTCCAGATAATAGTATAATACCTGGCGCTCTGTTTCACTTAATATCTCATTCAGCCTGCTCTCGATCCTGTGAGTATTTTCCCTGTCGATCAGCATCTCTTCAGGATTTTTGTGAGGATCCTGGACCTGAACGATAGAGGCATAAGTATCGCTTGCAGCCAGGTCGCTCTGTGTGTATTCGAACGAAATATAATTATTCAGAGGTTGGTTCTTTTTTGTGTTGGAGGCTTTGATCGCACTGAATATCTGTCTGGCGATGCAAAGATCCGCAAACGTGGAAAAAGATGCCTCTTTATCCCCGCAGTAATCCCGGATTGCTTTGTACAATCCGATCATTCCCTCCTGAATCAAGTCATCTTTTTCGCCGCCTATTAAGTATAAGGTTCTTGCTTTATTCTTCACAAGATTTTTGTATTTGTTCATCAGGTAATCGAGTGCCTGTTCGTCATTGTCATGGATCGCTGCGACAATGGCTTCGTCTGTCATACTACTATAGCAATATTCCTGCATAGCCCCCTCCTGTATCGTCATTGTGCCATTCTCTGCCGTACGATTTCGAATGCAAGAACACCCATTGCAACAGAAGCATTCAGGGAATCAATATCACCATGCATCGGTATGGAAGCTGTAAAATCACAGTTCTCTCTGACTAATCTGCTGACCCCTTCTCCTTCATTGCCAATGACAAGTCCGATGGGTCCAGTCAGTTTCTGACGATACATCACTTCCCCATCCATGGCAGCACAGACAAACCAGAGTCCTTCTTTTTTCAGCTCTTCCATGGTCGCTGTCAGATTCGTCACCTTTGCCACCGGTGTGTAATTGATAGCACCTGCCGAAGCTCTTGCAACTGTTGCAGTAAGTCCGACTGCTCTTCTTTTTGGTATAATGACACCATGTGCACCTGCCAGATTGGCTGTTCTTATGATCGCACCAAGGTTATGCGGGTCTTCGATTCCGTCAAGCAATACTATGAAGGGTGCTTCCCCTTTCTCCTTTGCAGCCTGCAGGATGTCTTCCACTTCTGCATATTCATATGCAGCAGCATAAGCTATGACGCCCTGGTGCTTTCCAGTCGTTGACATCTGATCGAGACGTTCCTTTGCTACATACTGAATGATGACATCCCCTTTTTTGGCTTCCCGCACGATCGTACGTATCGGTCCGTCCTGGCAGCCATCCAGTATGAACAGCTTATCTATGGTCTTACCGGAACGGAAAGCTTCCGTTACTGCATTTCTTCCTTCAATCGTCAGTTCTTCATATCTCATCTGTTTTCACTCCGTTTTCTTTCGCTTTGATGGCATGGGTTATCAGTGCTATGATCCTGTCATACTGCTCCGTCAGGTAAAGATATCCCATGAGTGCCTCAAACCCGGTCGCGACCCGGTATTCTCCTATGGATGCATTCTTTGCGCTTGTGATGGATTTGGCATTCCTGCCTCGTTTATAAACAGCCATCTCCTGTTCTGTCAGCAGCTCCTGGATCAAGAGCAGGTATTCCTTCTGTGCCGATGCTTTAACATAGGAGCTTGCTCTTTTATGCAGCTTGTTCACCTGGGTGTTCCCCTGCTCGACCAGCATGGTCCGTATGACCAGATCATAGATGGCATCACCGATGTAAGCAAGTGTAAGCGGCGAATAGCTCTGGATCGCTTGTGGCTCCATCGAAAATGCTTCTCTGATATTCCTGACAAAGCTGATTTTTTCTTTTGCAGCATCCGATGCTTCCAAAACGCCCTGAGCATGTGCGTTCCCGTCTTTTTTTGCTTCTGCGCTTTCTTCCATCCTGCTCCTCTTCCTTGTTATGCTCTGTTTTCTGCTGTTCTGCAGCACCAAAGAGCCTAATGTCCAGGCTCATTAGCAGCAATTTGCATATTTTCCTTCATTATACTATAAACTCTGACATTTTCCTACCAGATATATTGATTTTTTGTGATTGTTCCTATTCTGTATCTTTAGAATCCACCCCGAGTTTTTCTTCCAGAGCTTTCAGTCTTTTACATATCGTATCATAGTCACAATTCAG
>QKDK01000357.1 GCA_003252135.1 Clostridia bacterium | reverse complement strand
ATGCACCAACAGACCCGGTCATTATATGGAATGTTGAAGAAAAATGCTGGTGGATGCTATATACACAGCGCCGCAGCGCAGCAAACACACCTGGAGTTGCCCATATTCACGGAACGGCTATAGGGGTAGCCACTTCTGCTGATGGAAGTGCCTGGTTATACAGGGGCACACTGCCTGGTCTTGAGTTTGAAAAAGGACATAATACTTTCTGGGCGCCGGAAGTTATTTATGAGATGGAACAATATCATATGTATGTTACCTATGTCAGAGGAATCCCTACAGACTGGAACAGAGAAAGACATATTGTGCACTATACTTCAGATAACCTGTGGGACTGGAGATTTGAATCTGTACTTCTCTTAGCATCTGATAAAGTGATAGATGCCTGTGTATATAAAGTGACCGAAGGACTTTATAAAATGTGGTATAAAGATGAAAAGCACAATTCCTATACCTATACTGCTACAAGTACAGATCTGTACAACTGGATTCCAGGCGGGGCCGAGATAACTGACTGCTCCCATGAAGGTCCGAATGTGTTTGAGTTTTGCGGGCAGAAGTGGATGATTACAGATGAATGGAATGGACTGGGCGTCTACAGCTCTAAGGATTTCTGCGAATGGGAACGAAAAGGAGTTATACTGAAAGAACCGGGCAAAAGAGAGATGGATGGCAGTATGGCCGACCATGCCGATGTTGTTGTATGCGGTGATAAAGCTTATATTTTTTATTTTGTTCATCCATTCTTTAAAAATGAAGACCGCCGTTCAAAGAGCTATATAGCCGGACCCGATCAGTTTCGAACCTGTATTCAGGTAGCAGAACTTACAATAGATTCCGGAGAACTCATTTGTGACAGAGATGCTGTGTTCGATTTCACACTTCATACATGAAAAGATAGTAAATATATAGAAGATTTGGAAAGGAATTTTATGAATTACAGAGGCGGAAAAGCCGGAGAGGCTGATTTGGGAGCGTTAGAAGATTTATCAATTCTTGGATTTGGGTGTATGCGTTTTAAAAAGAAGGGAACTTCCATTGATATGGAGGAAGCCGAAAAGGAGATCATGCATGCCATAGACAGCGGAATCAACTATTTTGATACTGCATATATCTATCCGGGAAGTGAGGAACTTCTTGGAACGGTTCTTGAAAAAAATAAATGCAGGGACAAGGTCAAAATAGCAACAAAGCTTCCTCATTATATGATCAAAAAGGAAGAGGATCTTGATAAATATTTTGAGATACAGTGCAAGAGACTGAAAACTGAGTATATTGATTATTATCTGATGCATATGCTGCCCGACTGCAAGGTATGGGAGCGGCTGATCTCGCTTGGAATTATTGAATGGATCAACAGAATGAAGGCAGAGGGCAGAATAAGAAAAATTGGTTTTTCTTATCATGGCAATACACAGGCTTTTCAGCAGCTGCTTGATGTTTATGACTGGGAGTTCTGTCAGATACAGTATAATTACATGGATGAATACAGTCAAGCTGGACGTGCAGGTCTTCAAAAAGCAGCGGGCATGGGCATTCCGGTAATCATTATGGAGCCTTTGCGCGGCGGCAGACTGGTCAATGACCTGCCAAAAGCAGCCAGAAAACTGTTCGAGGAAGCCAGTCATGCAAAACAAAAAAGAAGTCCGGCTGAATGGGCGCTTCGCTGGCTCTGGAATCAGCCGGAGGTAACGGTCGTATTGTCTGGTATGAACAGTATGGAGATGCTTGACGAGAATATCAGGATCGCTTCGGAAGTAACAGTCGGGGAGTTTTCAGATAAAGACCTTGTTTTCATTGAGAATGTAAAAAAAGCGATCAACGAAAAGATAAAGGTACCATGCACCGGCTGCGGGTACTGCATGCCCTGTCCGTTTGGTGTTGATATCCCCGGTTCCTTCAGGAGCCTGAATGTCAGCTATACTGACAACTATATGAATGGATTCAGGGAATATATCATGGGTACGACGCTGCGGGCCACGCAAAGCTATGCTTCACTTTGCAAGGAGTGTGGAAAATGCGAATTGCACTGTCCGCAGGAAATACAGATCAGGAAGGAATTGAAAGCTGTCAGAAAACGTTTTGAATCCCCTGTCTTTAAAGCGGTTTCATGGTATGCAAAGCACAAAATGCTGCGATAGGATCACGCAGCTGGATTCATGATCGGTGCTGTAAGATACAAAAAGCAGCGCAGAATAGGGTTATATATGTAAAAAATGCAGCCGTTTCGGGCTGCATTTTCTATAAGGGGAGTAATATGAAATCTATTTTAATTAGATGTTGGCGCTGTTTATGTTTATGAGATGATTGTAAGCCACAAATGTGTTTTGGGTGTGAGCGCAATATGTATAAAAAATGAACATTTCGTAAACAGTTCATGATCAATGATGAAATCTTTAAAAACTGGAATATATATCGAACTGTTAAACTTGACATAACCCGTACATGGCAGTACCATGAAGGATAAGCTTAGGGAATGAGGAAAGGTCATGGAGGCTGAAAATAAATTAATATATATGGACAATGCAGCTACAACACCGGTGCATACGAAAGTACTAGAATGCATGCTGCCTTATTTTACGAATAGTTTTGGCAACGCTTCCGGGCTGTATTCGCTCTCGGTTGAAGCGAAAAAAGCCGTAACGCAGGCGAGGAAAATACTTGCAGATATGCTTGATTGCTATCAGGATGAGATAATATTTACGAGCGGAGGCACAGAAAGCGATAACCTCGCAATACTGGGAGCGGCAGATGCAGCAAGGCGATCAGAAAAAGGAAATCATATCATAACAACAAACATAGAACACCCGGCAGTCAGGAATACCTGCGAATTTCTTGGACAGCAGGGTTATGACATCACCTGTATTTCAGTTGACAGGAAAGGTATGGTAAATCCTTTGGAGGTTGAAAAAGCCATTACGAAGAAGACAATACTGGTCACTGTCATGCTTGCCAATAATGAGATAGGTACGATCCAGCCAATCCGCGAGATCAGCAGAATCACACAGTCGCATAAGGTGCTGCTGCATACGGATGCGGTACAGGTATTCGGACAGCTGCCATGCAAGGCTGCCGAGCTTGGTATCGACCTGCTGAGCGGCAGTGCCCATAAGTTCTATGGGCCGAAAGGGATCGGCTTCTTATATTGTAAAAGAGGGACGAAGATTACCTGCGTCCAGCATGGAGGCAGGCAGGAAAACGGCAGAAGAGCAGGGACAGAGAATGTTCCTTTAATAGCAGGCCTTGGAAAAGCCGCAGAGCTGGCCGGCCAAAGGTTGGAGGAACAGGCTGCAGCAGTACGGGAAATCAGAAATATTTTTATGCAGAGAATAATGAATGAGATACCAGGCAGTCGTGTGAACGGGGATATCATGAATCGTCTCCCGGGCAATCTTAGTGTGACTTTTGAGGGCATTGAAGGCGAAAGCCTGCTTTTTCATCTGGATATGCATGGAATATGTGCTTCAAGCGGTTCTGCATGTTCGACCGGTTCAAAAGAGATGTCGCATGTGCTGAAGGCGATCGGACATACAAAAGAGGAGGCCAGAGGAACCCTGCGGTTCACGCTTTCATACAGCAATACACAGGAGGAGATCGAGTATGTAATGAAGCATCTGAAGGAAAGCATTGAGATGCTGCGTGCATTGAAAGATCTGTGATTTTACAGGATATACGATAGGAGAACATGGATGAAACAAAAAGTAGTGGTCGGGATGTCTGGCGGAGTAGATTCTTCGGTTGCAGCTTACCTGTTAAAAGAACAAGGGTATGATGTCATTGGTGTGACCATGCAGATATGGCAGGATCAGGAAACAGAGATACTCGAGGAACAAGGCGGGTGCTGCGGACTGACTGCCGTGGATGATGCAAGAAGAGTTGCGAACCTGCTTGAGATTCCATATTATGTAATGAACTTCAAGAAGGAATTTGATGAATATGTTATTCGGGATTTTGTGAATGAATACAGACAGGGAAGAACGCCGAATCCCTGCATCCGCTGTAACAGATATGTCAAATGGGAAAGCCTGCTGAACCGTGCTTTGCAGCTTGGAGCAGATTTTATTGCGACTGGACATTATGCCAGAGTCGTAAAGACAGCAAACGGGCGCTATTCACTTTGTATGTCAGCCACGCAGGCAAAAGATCAGACATATGCGCTCTATAATCTGACACAGGAACAGCTGAGCCGTACCCTGATGCCGGTCGGTGATTATACCAAGGATGAAATTCGCGGGATGGCAAGAAAGATCGGACTTATGACTGCCAACAAGCCGGATAGTCAGGAGATCTGTTTTGTTCCTGACAAAGATTATGCCGGATTTATTAAAGATTATACCGGAGAAGATTCAAAGACAGGCAATTTTGTTGCACAAGACGGCAGTGTGCTTGGCAGGCATCAGGGTATTATGCACTATACCATCGGACAAAGAAAAGGGCTTGGTTCATTTGGACACCCGGTTTTTGTTTCTGCCATTCGCCCCGAAACAAATGAAGTCGTACTGGGAAGCAACGAAGCATTGTTCCAAACTACAGCATATGCAGAGCATGTAAATTATATGGCTGTTCCTTCTTTTCAGAATGGGATGAGAGCAACGGCTAAAATCAGATACAGTCATAAAGGAGCAGCCTGCCGGGTGTCAATGAATGCAGAGGGCATACTTTGCTGCGTATTTGATGAACCGCAGCGCGCGATAACCCCGGGACAGGCACTGGTATTATATGATCAGGAGATGGTACTGGGCGGCGGAACGATCATTGGAAGTGAATAAACGCACGATTGTGCCGAACGGGCACAGGAATAGAGGAAAATATGGCATTTGATGGCATCGTAGTATCCAGTCTGGCGCATGAACTATCTGAAACTTTAGTGAATGGGCGGATCGTTAAGATCAGTCAGCCGGAACCGGATGAAATCATCCTTACAGTAAAAAATTATGATCAGTATAAGGTCCTGCTTTCAGCAAGTGCAGGGCTTCCGTTAGCATATCTGACGGGAAATGCACCCGCTGCGCCGCTGACTGCGCCTAATTTCTGCATGCTTTTACGAAAGCATCTGAACAGTGCGCGAATCCTGTCCGTGACGCAGCCTGGGCTGGAGCGTATCCTTCGCTTTGAGATCGAACATCTCGATGAAATGGGCGACTTAAAAAAGAAATATCTGATCCTTGAGCTTATGGGTAAACACAGTAATCTGATTTTTTGCGATGAGAACAACACGATCATCGACAGTATCAAGCGTGTATCGGGCTTTGTCAGTTCTGTACGAGAGGTACTTCCCGGCCGGACATACTTTATCCCGCAGACGACAGAAAAGCTGGATCCATTTGAAATAGAAGCTGACGATTTTAGAGGTATTATTTTACAAAAGCTAATGCCGCTGCAAAAGGCAGTCTATTCTGTCCTGACCGGCTTCAGTCCGCTGATGGCTGAAGAGCTTTGCCAGAGAGCATCGCTTGACTCACAGCAGCCGGCCAACACGATCAGTGCAGAAGAAGGTCTTCACCTGTTCCGCAATCTCGAACGTATGATGCAGACTGTAAAAGAAGGTTCCTTTACACCTGTTATATATTATAACGGGAAGGAACCGGTCGAGTTTTCGGCGTTATCCCTGCTAGTCTACAAGGATCTGACTGCAGTAAATTTCACTTCGGTATCTGAAATGCTTGAAGTATATTATGCGCAGAAGAACCAGCTGACCAGAATACGCCAGAAGTCAGCTGACCTTCGAAAGATTGTAGGTACTGCCATCGAACGTGTTGCCAAGAAATACGACCTGCAGAGTAAACAGCTCAAAGATACAGAGAAAAGAGACAAATATAAGATATATGGTGAGCTGCTTACCACCTATGGGTATGAGGCAAAGCCGGGGGATAAGGAACTTGCCGTTATAAATTATTACACCGGAGAACCACTGACCATTCCGCTTGATCCGATGCAGAGCGCACTTGAAAATGCAAAAAAATATTTTGAAAAATACAGCAAACAGAAGCGTACCTTTGAAGCACTGACAAAATATATAGAAGAGACAAGGGAAGAACTGGAGCACCTGGATTCCATACGGACAGCGCTGGATATCGCAGTAAAAGAAGATGATCTTGTGGAAGTAAAGGAAGAACTTACAGAATACGGATATATCAGAAGGCATTTTGAACGTAAAGCGCATGCAGGACAAAACAATAAAGGGAAAAAACAAAAAAAGGTGAAGATCACCAGCCATCCTTTCCACTACATTTCTTCTGATGGCTTTTCAATATATGTCGGGAAGAACAATTATCAGAACGATTCACTCACTTTCGAATTTGCCAATGGTGATGACTGGTGGTTCCATGCAAAAGGAATCCCGGGTTCTCATGTTATTGTCAGGAGCATGGGACAGAAGCTGCCTGACCGCACCTTTGAAGAAGCTGCCAGCCTGGCTGCCTTTTACTCAAAATCAAGAGATGCAGAAAAAGTAGAAATTGATTATGTGGAAAAAAAGCATGTAAAAAAACCAGGCGGAGGAAAACCGGGTTTTGTTGTATACTACACAAATTATTCCATGCTTGCAAAAACAGATATCAGTCAGATCGCACTTGCGGGGGGACAGTAAAGGCAAAGTCAGAACAGCCGCGGCTATGATAATATCAGCCGGGATAATACCTGCAGAGAATGGAGAAAAAAATGACAGGCGACTACCATGTACACACGGATTTTTCAGGAGACTCCAGGGCTCCTTTGGCAGATATGATCGAGAAAGCTATATCACTGGGTCTGGAGAGACTCTGTATTACTGACCACATGGACTATCTGTACCCGGAGGAAGGTAATTTTACTTTTGACCCTGCAAAATACTGGGAAAAATTAGAAAATGCAAAACAGAAATATAAGAACAACATCAGGGTATATACAGGAATTGAGCTGGGATTACGGAATGAAGCGGCAGTTAAGGATGAGGTAAAAGCATACTATGACCGGCTCACAAGAGAATATGATTTTGATTTTATCATTGGCTCGACGCATGCACTCGATTACAGAGATCCGTATAATCACCGGTATTGGGACGATAAGACAAATAACGCCGGGATTACAGCTTATTTCCAGTCTATCCTTGATAATACCAGACACTATGACTGCTTTTTGGTGTATGGACATCTGGATTATATTGTCAGATATATAAGGAATGACGAGATCAAGGATTATAAAGTCGATGATTACAGGGAACTTCTGGATGAAGTATTGAAAACATTGATATCAAAGGGAAAGGGGATCGAGCTGAATACTGCCGGATGGAAATAC
>QKDK01000240.1 GCA_003252135.1 Clostridia bacterium | reverse complement strand
GTACTCTCATACTCAATTTCCTCTATTTCCAGCATTATATATGGAACAAGATGCTTATAATATATTTTGCTTCGTCTAGGAACATAATAATACACATTTATAATTAATCTTACGCATTACCCCATCTGTTTTGCTATATCTTCGTCCACAATCTCTTCTCCGGTTTTACCCTTCAGTTGTTCCTTACTCTTCTCACTCAGTCCGTCATTTATCTCAGCACATAAGTCACAGGTACTGCAGGCGTCTAACTCTTCCTTTGTTACTTTTCCATCTCTGTAGTCACGAACAATTTTATTCTCATACATACTGTATTTCTTATTTGTCCAGAATTTCAACTTATGTCTTACGACCCACCACATTGGAACCCATATGTACTTACGCATGGCAGGTGATACAGATCCGATCATCCAACAATCTCTGTCACAGCAGCGAACCTTCTGACGAACCGCTTCCGCTTCTTTGCTGTTCCATACCTCGTCCCATGAATGATTGATCAGGTTGCCCATAACTTCTTTATCTTTTGTTCCGTTGCATGGCATAACATCACTGTAAGGATCTATGAAAAAGGTATCAAAGCTCATATCGCACTGAAGCAGCCGCTTCTGTCCATAGATGTAATTAATAAGTCCATGATTAAAGTATGCCCTGAACCATTTCTTTGGGCTACTTGATTTCAGCAGTTCATTCACCAGATCTTCGAAGTTCTTTGCGACCATTGGACGGTCATGAATAACATTCTTTGCTTCCACAAAATAAAAGCTGTTATGTAGGGAAGCAGTAGCAAATTCCATGCCCATATCATTGGATAACTGATAAAGCGGAACTAGGTCAGGGGCATTCTTGTCCTGGACTGTCATGCCAAAGCCAACATCCTTCATACCCATCTCTACCAGTTTTTTTAGGGTTGTATATCCTCTTGTAAATCCATCATCAAGACCACGTATATCATTATTGGTCTGTTCTAAGCCTTCTATTGAAATCCGGATTCCCGTATCAGGAAATTCTTTGCATAAGTCAACAATACGATCCGTAAAAAAACCATTGGTCGATATAACGATACGTTCACTTTTCTTTCGTAGCTCTCTTATAATGTCCTTCAGGTCAGTTCTGATAAAGGGCTCTCCCCCAGTAACATTGGTAAAGTACATAGGCGGCAGTTTCTTGATTGTCTCTATTGTTATTTCTTCCTCCGGTTTGGAAGGTGCCTTATATCGGTTGCACATCGAGCAGCGTGCATTGCATCGATACGTTACAATTACAGTTCCATTCAGTTTTTTCTCAACCATGTTTTTCCCCTTACTTATGTCTTATTTGATCAGTTTCCTTTATATATCTCAATCAGCTTTTCGCAGTACTCCCTTAAGGTATCAAACGTAATCTCCCTGCAGTTTCTGCTATATTCCTGCGTTACTTCTTTGCTGTCATAAAGTCTGCGGATATGTTTTTTTAAGTCTTCTGCATCCTTACTGGTAAAGAGTTCGCCAGTCTTCCTTTCCTGTATCAGTTCCGGTATACCTCCGATTCGTGCTCCGAGCACCGGAGTACCGTAGAGCTGGCTCTCCATGACAGAGAAGGGTCCATTCTCATACCATTCGGATGGATAGATACTGAATCTTGCTTCACGGATCAGGGTAGTAAGCGCTTCACCTTTTTGGAATCCTACATTCTTAATATTACTTATTCCCTTGATGCTTTCTTCTAGTGGGCCTGTACCTGCAAAGATAAAATTTATATCCGGCAGCTCCTTACACACCTCGATCAGCGTACCGATTCCCTTTTCTTTCGAGAATCTGCCAAAGTACAGTGCATAATCCTTCTTCTCTGTATCCTTCCATTCTGCTTTATCGATAAAATTATGAAGTGCTATTGTTTTCTTTGAAAATACAGGGTTCGTATCCATCTTGGTCTTCATAAAGTATGAACAGCAGATGATGGTATCGATGTACCTGTATGTGCCTTTCATGTTCCAAAACATTGCTTCCGCTGCACCTATTGCAGATTTCGCAGTTGAACCATGGACACATTTTCCTTTGATGCAATTACTATAGTGACCGCCAAGACACGCTTCGCAGTTCTCATGTGTGCCTGGGTTGTTCAGCATATGGTTTGGACAGACCAGCTGGTAATCATGTGCCGTAAATACGATCTTGCAGGGAGTTTTTGTATCCATGCTCCATTTCTTCACCTCAAGGATGACAGAAGGTGTTAACTGGTAGTTAAAGTTGTTGAGGTGAACAACATCGGGTCGGAAGTCCTCCAGTACCGCACGTATCTTCTTTCTCGCCTCTCTGGAATAGATGGTCTTTAACGGATAAGTCAGCTTGGCAAGCTTTGAGCCTCCGTGAAAATCCATATCAGACGTATATGCTTCTGCATGATTGCCAACACATCGTCCCTCGTGCTCCATGCCAAAGAACTGTACTTCGTGATCATGCGCATTCAGGTATTCGCCAAGCTTGAATATATAGGTCTCGGAACCGCCATTCGGATATAAGAATTTGTTCACCATCAGAATCTTCATATTATCTTGCTTCTCCTCTGTAGAGCTTTGCCGTCTGTTCGACGACAAAATCCCAGTTATACTTACTGCAGATAAACCCTGCTGCCTGCTGCTTAAAGCCTTCTATAAGTTCGGTATCTTCGCAGGCTTTCTGTAAAACCTTTTGAAGGCTTTCGACACTGCCCTTTTGAAATGTCAGTCCCTTATCCTCTATAACTTCTGTACACTCTTTGATATCAGAGGTCAGACAGCAGTTGCCATAGCTCATGGCTTCTAAAAGGCTGAGTGGCATACCCTCCAGATCGGAAGGAAGTACATACAGGTATGCGTTGCTGTAAAGTTCTTCCAGTATCTGTCCCTGGATAAAGCCTGTGAACTGTATTCTGTCATCTCCCGCTGCCATCTCTTTCAGCTGACTAAAAAAGTCACCGGAATCACTTGCTCCGCCTGCAATCACCAGCTTTTTGTCTGTCTGTGTCTGACAAAATGCATGAATCAGATATTGAGCACCCTTTTCAGGTACAAGTCTTGCTAAAAACAGAATATACTCATCTTTTTTCAGTCCATATTTTTCATCGATCAGTGACGCTCCTGCTTTCCTGACCGGACTTACACCGTTTGGTATGAATCTTGTCTTTCTTTTATATGTCTCTTCAAAATAATCCTGCACACCTTTACTGAGTACGATGATCTCATCCGCATATCTGACGGCACATCTCTCACCCAGCATGATGTACGCTCCGGCAAATCTTCCCCATTTTGCCCGTTTATGATCAAGTCCGTGAATCGTTGCGATACAACGCTTACCAAAAAGCTTAGGAAGCCATAACATGGCGCAGGGCCCTTCAGCATGAAAGTGCACCACATCATACTTTCCAAATGCTGCAAGAAAAGCTCCACTGACCGATGCTGTCATGGCAGCGATACCTTTTTTATCGATCGTTGCAACTGTTGTAAGCTTCACACCCTGGTAATCCTTTGTATTGACAGTATCAAACTCTCTGCCTCCGACATGTGATCCCTTTCGGTTAAAGCAAGTGACCTCATGGCCTTGGTTGACCAGTCTGACAGCCAGTTCACCGACAACAATCTCAATCCCGCCTTCTCTGGATGGTATTCTTTTATGTCCTAGCATTGCAACCTTCATAACCTGCCTCACTTTGTCAGTACTATTTCCTTCGGAACATGAACCATGCTGTCAATCCTATGATTGCTATTGCTCCGGCTGCCACAAGCAGCATCCAGGCTTCCAGCTTCCTTGAAGTCTCTGTTACAATGGCTGTTCCTTCATCAATTGTTGGAGTGGGAGTAAGCGAACTGTTGCTCTGTGAGGCTGTTGTTACATTGGCAGAGTATGTACCGCCATCCACACTGTACTTATTGCCGTTCTCGTCTTCAAACGTCAGGGCAATACTTAGCTCCTGCTCTCCGGTGTCCTGAAAGACTACGTCATAGTTCAGGAAGTTACTGGCTCCCGTTTTTAAATCAGCAAGCTCTATTTCCTTTTTATCTTCTGCTATATTCCCTGAAAGTGTTAAAAGCACATTAGTCGCATCAACATTGCCTGTATTTTCGTATGCAATATACAGCTGTGCAGCATCACCATAGGTCACTTTGTTCGTCAGCGTTACATTATCGATCGTGATCTCTCCGATTTCATCAATGCTCTGGATTGGCAGAAATATGGAGGATGAATTGGAGAAGGTTGACCCGCCGATATTGGAGTACCCCATTGAGAAGTAGATCTGTGCTGCGCTGGAATCGTACTCCGGATCAATAACAAGCGAAAGATCAATATCTGTACTGTCTCCCATCTCAAGCTTTTCGATATAAACCTGGTTGGATTCCCCGTATACCGGATAGATCGCATTGTTTGAAGTGTATGACAACAGGATGTTGTAAGCAATTGAATACTCATTTGTATTTGTCAGAGTCAGCCGTATGGTTATCGTTTCTCCCGGAAAAGCTGCTCCTTCTTCGATGCTGTAGGAAGAAACCACAAGCTGGGGATTCAGACCCTGGAACAGCTCCTGTTTCGTGATGGCTGCAGCTTTAACTTGGCTTGCAGGTGCCAGAAAAACCAATATTAATATGAAACAAAGTACTCCTCTTATTCTTCTCATCTCAACTGTCCTTTCCATGGCATCTTACTCATCAATCAGCTTGAGCTCCTGAAGGAGCTTTAAGCGATACTCAGCTTCTTTAATTACATTCATATTGTAAGCCTTTGAATTACGGCCTAGTTTCTTACGAATCAGGAAGTTAACCCTTTGTACCCATGCAATCGGTAAAAGCAGTATATGTTTCTTCAGATACGGATACTGCTCCTTCATATACTTCAGATTTGGGAAAAGCATATCTGTAACAAGCAGCAGATGTCCATCCGGTACTTTTTCGGTATTCTCAAGATATGGCCTGATAATGTTACGTGCATGCCTTCTGTCCGTTGTTCTCAATCCGAATACGCCGCCTTCAAAGCAGTCTTTTATCAGATTATCCTCCTTGATCGGAATTTTCTTCATCGTTGGCAACAGGATAGAATCCGTCATTTCGAAGTACTCCGTACAGATCTTGAAGATATAATCGCAGAAGGTCGTATAATTTAATTTCTGGATGGATGCCCAGAATGCTTTGATATCAAGCTGTTCTATATTTTTATTCACATACAGGGCAAGGTCAGTCAGATGCCTGATCCCCATTCCCGAGATTGAAAAATGCTTGGCTATATGATAGATCTGGTATATCAGGAATTCCTGAACGCCCAGGGTCTGCAGTTCTTTGCCTTCGATTCTGATATTTTGATAGGAATTCTGTTCTGTCAGAGACATGTTTTTCAGGCTCATTGCTCTCTCACCATACAGTTCTTCCCACAGACAGGTGTGAAGCTCAATGATGAACATATCCTTATTATAGACAAACACAGTTTCAAGCGTTTCGTCCTCGACCAGATGATATCCTCTGCTCTCGACAAGTTTTCTTGCTCGATCAGCCTGTTCTTTTAGTATCAGTATGTCAAGATCCCCGCTTGCACGGAGCAGCGGTTCCGGGTACATGGCAGCCAGAAACACACCTTTAAAGGGCAGTGTCCATATATTTTCTTTCGTGCAGCTGTCTATTAGTGAATAAAGCTCAGCATTCTGACAGGCCTGCATGATTCCTATGTATACAGTTTTGTTTTGCCACTTCTTTTGCAGCTGTTCATCCGGTCCGAAGCCGTCCGGCAGTTCTTTTACACACTGATACATGACTGCCTGGAGGTTCTGCTCTTCGGCCCAGCGAAATATCTGCTCCCAATCGATCTGGGTTTCTGCCGGCGCAGGTTTTCCATGAATTGCTGCATTCACCAGCTGCATGAAGTATCTCATATCCTTACTCATGATATCTCCTAATCAGAACTTTCTTTTTGTCTTATTGAATCGTTCTTTACTAAAGTAATCATAATACTTCATATGCTTTTTATATTCTTTCATCGGTGTTTTGTTCACGATAACACCCATGGTATTCGCTCCGATTTCATCAAATCGTTTTTTAGCTTCTGCCAGGCTCTTTTTCATGGTTTCAGCCAGTGCTGCTACCAGTATGACTCCGTCGCATTTGACTGCCATGACATTAACATCAGACACTGTATTAAGAGCCGGCATGTCGTATATAACAAAATCATACTCGTTGTGTATCTCTTCCATCATGGAATCCATTCTGGAAGAGCATAACAGACGTATGGCTCCTTCTTCTATGGAACCGCAGGGTATATAATATAAGAGATTCCAGTTCGTTGTGTATACAATATCAGTAAGTTCTGCTTTATTGTTCAGATAGTCAGATAGTCCCTTTTCAAGGCTTTCATTCAGTCTCTTGAATTCACTTTTCTTTCTCATATCCCCATCTATCAATAGTGTCTTCCATCCGGATGCAGAAAGAGAAATAGCCAGATTGATCGATAAAGTCGTGGTGCCGACCTTGGGTTCAGTTCCGCATAATAGTATGGAACGGTAGCCTTTCATTCTCTTTTTTAAATGTATCTCAACAACTGCCCTATCGTATGCATCTTTAAGTATTTCATCCTCACTCCGATATAATTCGATCTGCTTCATAAGGCTCTCCTTTATTTCTTTTGAAAGGGTATTACCCCAATGATATCAATTTCTCCCCCTAAAGTGCACTCTTCAATAGTCGCAGTAAAGGTTCGGAATATCTCTGCCAGTACAATACCTATGCAGGCTATTACAAAACCTGCTGCCAGAGCGATCAGTCTTGTCCTCTGATTATTAGAAGAAGTCCCGTCATAGGCTGTAGAAGTGTATGCTTCATCAAGGATCTGGATGTCATCGCTTCCGGTTATATTCTGCATCTCCATAACAAAGGCATTCGCAAGAGCTTTTGAATATTCTATGGCTGTTTCTGGCTGCATCGAATATCCATATATATATAGTATATTCGAATCTTCAGATATCGTAACACCTGTTCCTGCCATGATGCTGTAACCATCAACACCTTCCTGGTCAAGGATCTGAGCGGCCTTTTCACAGACCTTCAGCGAAGTCGCTATCTCATAATAGCTTTGCATTGCCCTTGAACCTTCCAGTGATTCTGTATACGAGCCCGCTGCAGCACTATAGACTGATGATGTTGCAGAATAGGTCGTTACTCCTTCCTGCATCGTAAAAGCCAGTCCGATCATTCCGGTACATATCGTAGCCAGAACAATAAGCCACCATCTGTGAATTAAGGCTTTTATGCATCTCACAATGTCAATTTCAAGTTCTTTATCCATTCCCCCATGACCTCACA
>QKDK01000232.1 GCA_003252135.1 Clostridia bacterium | reverse complement strand
GAACTGACTGGTTTAATGAATCGTCGTACCATAAAAAATTCATATGAGATGGAAGTTTCGATAGCAAAAGACAGAAACCAGGTTTTTTGTCTTGTTATGATCGATATGGATGATTTTAAGAGTTATAACGATAACTACGGACATCATTTCGGAGATCAGGTGCTGCAGCATTTTTCTTCCATACTTCGGGAAGTAGTTAAAGAACCTCATATTGTTGCAAGATTTGCAGGTGATGAATTTCTTATTCTTTTAAAGAACATGGATAAACCCAAAGCCAAGGGCTTGATGAAAGAAGTCGTACAGATCGTGGATGAGAGAGAGCTGAATGATCAGATATTGAAGTTCAGTTATGGAATCTGCGAGATTACGCAGGATGTCGATATTCCGTTCGAGAATGCACTGACCATTGCAGATGTCGGGATGTATAAATATAAGAATAAGCAAAAAGACAGTCATGCAGAGATATTATATAAGCAAGATGCACTGCTTGACAGCATTCTTCATATAACAAAAAGATGCGGCAAGATCATGCTGTCAGCGATGAATATAGAGTCATCGGTAACTGAAAAGTCAGGCAGTGCCAACTTTGTGACGGCTTATGACAGCATTGTGCAGCAGGCATTGTTTGAGGGACTGCAGAAACTTCTTCCGGAAGCCGTTTTTATCGGAGAGGAAGAGGATAAACAGAAGGATCTGGGAGATGAATATACCTTCATCATTGACCCCATTGACGGAACAACTAATTTTATCAAAGGATATAAGGTCAGCTCTATCTCCGTCGGCCTGCTAAAGAACAAAGAACCCTACATCGGTGTCGTGTATAATCCATATATGGATGAGATTTTTTATGCAAAGAAGGGTGAAGGAGCATTTGCAAACCAACAGCCGATACAGGTGTCGCAAAACAACCTGTCCGATGGTATTGTGATATTTGGCACAGCACCATACTATCCGGAACTGACGGATCCTACTTTTACACTGATGCGAAGTTTGTTTGAGCAGTCGCTTGATATCAGAAGGAGCGGATCTGCTGCTCTTGATCTGTGTAATGTGGCAGCCGGACGCAGTGAACTGTTTTATGAATACAGATTATCTCCATGGGACTATACTGCAGGAGCTCTTATTGTTATGGAAGCAGGAGGGACAATTACGACACTGGAAAGGGAGCCGATCACTTATGGAAGGGCCTGTTCCTGTCTTGCAGGGAATAAACTTGCTCATGAACAGGCGCGCTTGTAATAGAACATATACTGTTGCACGATCCCGGCATGACTATGATAAAGTTCAAGAGGAAAATGGCTGCCGTAATGTTCATCGATGATGCGCTGAATCCAGACATCGACAGGAAAAACATCTATCTTATGCAGTCCAAAGAGTGCGATACAGTTAGCTACTTTCTCACCGACACCATACAATGATTTCAGAGTCAGAACAGCTTCATGGGAGGGCAATGAACGTAAAGCTTCCAGGTTTATCTGTGAAAGGATAACAGCCTGTGAAGCTTTTTTTATATAGTCAGCCCGGTATCCTGCTTTTGTGGATTTTAGGAGCAATGGGTCTGCATCTGCAAGAGCTTTTGGTGTGGGAAATGCATAATAGAATACAGGCAGTTCAATAGCATCAAAAGTACTGGACACGTATTTTTTTTCACCAAAAAGAATACACAAAGACTCTATGCTCTTCATAATAGCCGGGATGTTTTTGTTTTGTGACATAATAAAACTGATCGTGGCCTCAAAGGGATCCTGTTTTAAAATACGGATTCCTTTTCCGTATGCAGCAGCCTCAGCAAGGAATGTATCCTGACCGCTGCATAGAGCATCAATAAGCGATGCATAATCATATTGTAAATCGAAATAATCGGACCAGATATGATGAAACTCATCTTCGCTGCAATAAAAAGCAATAGTATCCTCATCCATCTGTTCCGCAATCAGATAGTGATCTTTGAATATGAGCTGAAATACTGTATCAGTTAAAGCAGTCATACGAAAGCATTGCCCGGAATCTGCAATCTGTTTTAAATTGAAATTATTAATCCTGTAAAGCAGCATACTGCCTCCTTTTTGTTGGATGTGAAAGGAAATGAAAATATATCAGAACAACAAAAGTATAGTAGCATAAACGGCGGCATTAGAAAAGTATGATACTGATAAAAACATGGAATACTGTAAACTGTCTAATGACAGGAGATTAATTATGGCAAGGTATGAATCTGCTTGTACAGCGGATGGAATATAATGTAATATAGTTTGGTTAATAAGTACAAAAATTGAGAATTTTTTTGTGAATAATCTAAGATTTCGTGGATAGAAATTAATTTTATATTTGGTAAGATTATGTATTATAAAATTTCAGTAAAATCACACACAGGAGGGGAATTGTATGAAAAATAGGTTATCGGTTAGAAATTGCATTGTGCTGATATTGATTGTTACCTTGTTGTCTGGAATTTCTGGTTGTAGTAAAAAAGAATCCACGATTACTCTTTTTGCTGCTGCCAGCCTTACCGATGCGATGACAGAGATAACGAATAATTACCAGGAAAAGAATAGCAACATTACTATTATTCTTCAGACTGACAGCTCCGGTACACTGCAGACACAAATTGAAGAAGGTGCTGAATGCGATGTCTTTTTCTCGGCAGGAACGAAGCAGATCGATGCTTTAACAGAAGAAGGGTTCATTGGGGAGAATGACTCCGTAAAACTTCTGGAAAACAAAGTTGTCCTGATCAAGCCTGCCGGAACTAAGACTGCTGTGACTGGATTTGCTGACATAACAAAAGCTGCCAATATTGCATTAGCGGGGGAGGACGTACCTGTGGGGGACTATGCAAGGCAGATTTTTGGCACGCTGGGCATTCTGGACGATGTAATGAGCATGGAAATCAACGAATGTGCCAATGTTTCAGCAGTACTGGCAGCTGTAAGTGAAGGCAGCAATGAGGTAGGAGTGGTTTATGCAACAGATGCAAAGCTGGTTGAAGATTCAGTCGATATTATCGAAGTTGCTCCAAACGAGTATCTTACAAAAAGGGTCGTGTATCCTGTCGGACTTGTTAAAAATGATGCAGCTGACGATAATCAGACAGAAGCAGCAAAAGATTTTTACGAATATCTGCAATCAGATGATGCTTTAAGCGTGCTGCAAGGATATGGTTTTTCAATATATGAATAGCAGGAACTTGTGATGATGATTGGGGATCGAACTGAAATTTTATAAAGAGAGGGAAACTTTCCGGGAAATAATTATAGCAACATGATGAGCTGTGCTCGGTGAAAAGACCAGGCACAGCTGTCATGTTTATAACAGAGCAGGCATTAATAGTAGAGGAGAATCGTTATGATGGAAATCCTGACCGAATTAGATTGGAGTCCATTCTGGATATCATTGAAAACAGGAGCTGCAGCAACAGCAATTGCTTTTTTTCTTGGGATTGGAGGAGCGGCACTTGTCATGAGAATCAGCGGAAAGCTGCAATGGCTGGTCGATGCAGTCCTGACACTGCCGCTGGTTCTGCCGCCTACTGTGGCCGGCTTTTTTCTGCTGATCATATTCAGTGTGCGAAGACCCTTTGGCGCCTTTTTACTGGATGCCTTTGATATTAAGGTTGTTCAGTCTTGGAATGGATGTGTTATTGCAGCTGTAGTAATCGCGTTTCCCTTAATGTATCGGAATACGAGAGCTGCTTTTGAACAGGTCGATTTTACACTGATTCAGGCAGGAAGAACACTGGGACTTGCAGAACCGGTAATTCTGATCAAGATCATCCTTCCAAATGCCGCTCCGGGTATCATCTCGGGAACCATGCTGGCATTTACAAGAGCTATTGGAGAATATGGCGCAACAGCAATGCTTGCTGGAAATATACTTGGTAAAACAAGGACAGTTTCCATGGCAATTGCCACGGAAACTGCAAACGGACACTATGATGTTGCGGCAGTATGGGTCGTGATCATCGTAATATTATCCTTTGTCATTATGGTCGTCAGCAACCGCTTTTTTGAAAGTAAGAAAACACACACAAATAGATGGTAATCGTGATAATGGAAAATTACAGAATGGAGGTGGAATTTTGGCACTTGAGGTAAATATACATAAGACCATCGGCAGTTTTACACTAGATGTTGATTTCACCTGCGAGGATAAATACATCGGATTTATGGGTGCGAGCGGAAGCGGGAAAAGCATGACCCTGAAATGCATTGCAGGAATTGTTGCACCTGACAGCGGCAGGATTGCACTGAATCACAGAGTTCTATATGATTCGGCTGAAAAGATCAATCTGCTGCCGCAAAAAAGGAAGATCGGGTATCTGTTTCAGAATTATGCTCTTTTCCCTAATATGACAGTGATTCAGAATATTGGGATAACAAAACCTGATAAGGAGCTTATAAACGATCTGATCAGAAAGTTTCGGCTGGATGGTCTTGAGAACAGATATCCATCTCAACTCTCAGGGGGTCAGCAGCAGCGTGTGGCGCTTGCCAGAATTCTGGCATATGAACCAGATATGATACTTCTTGACGAACCGTTTTCTGCTATAGATGCTTATCTGCGGGAACAACTGAGGGATGAGATGAGAGAGACCTTATCTGAGTACCAGGGTAACGTAATGATCGTATCACATAACCCGGAAGAGATTGAAAGCTATGCCAATAAGATGGCGGTGATAGATCAGGGAAGAGTGCTTCAGAGCGGAACCGTCGATGAAGTCTTTCATAACCCCTGTGACCTTCAGACCGCAAGGATAGTGGGGGGTAAAAAACCTTATATAGCGGAAAGATTGAATGCAGACAATGAACATCTACTCGGCTGAAATCACTTGATTTTTTCTTGCGCATGAACGAATTGTGATAAAAATTGTCCAAATCACAAAATATATTTGTAATTTTTGTAGTATTGTAAAGAAAAATGAATCCGAATATAATTAGGCAATAGAATTCATGAGCGATTCGACAAAGGCGTTGGAAAAACATTTCCAGCGCTTTTTTTGCAATCCGGATGCTGGCGGGTCGAAATTCTATTCGAAGTTTACTGTATGAACACTGGGTTTGATGAAATGGAGGGCTTTATATGAGACAAGTAGCGATTTATGGTAAAGGTGGTATCGGTAAATCTACTACCACACAGAATCTTACAGCAGGACTTGCTGAAATGGGAAAGAAAATTATGATTGTTGGTTGTGATCCAAAGGCGGATTCAACAAGATTAGTACTTGGAGGACTTGCACAAAAGACAGTTCTTGATACACTTCGCGAAGAAGGTGAAGATATAGATTTGGATTTTATCATGAAAACAGGATACGGCGGAATCAAAGGGGTTGAATCCGGCGGACCGGAACCCGGTGTCGGATGCGCGGGACGTGGTATCATCACCTCCATCAATCTGTTAGAGCAGCTTGGCGCATACACAGATGATCTTGATTATGTATTCTACGATGTACTTGGGGACGTTGTATGCGGCGGTTTCGCAATGCCCATCCGTGAAGGAAAGGCACAGGAGATCTACATCGTATGCTCCGGTGAAATGATGGCACTTTACGCAGCCAACAATATTGCAAAAGGTATTATGAAGTACGCACAGACCGGCGGTGTTCGCCTTGGAGGTCTGATCTGTAATTCAAGAAAAGTTGACGGAGAAGCTGAACTTGTATCGGCAGTGGCAAAAGAACTCGGTACTCAGATGATTCACTTTGTTCCTCGTGATAATGCGGTGCAGCGTGCGGAGATCAATAAAAAAACAGTTATCGATTATAGTCCGGATGTTCCTCAGGCAGATGAGTACCGCGCACTGGCTCAGAAAATAGACAACAATGATCTTTTCGTTATTCCAAAGCCGATGACAATCGAAAGACTGGAAGAGATATTAATGGAACACGGTATTTTAGATTAATGATGCATTCAAAATAAAATGATGCTTAGAAGGAGGACATAAAAATGGTATTGGTTCGTTCAATCATTCGGCCAAACAAGGTCAGCTTAGTTTTATCGGAATTACTGGCAGCGGGTTTTCCTGCAGTTACAAAAATGGATGTATTTGGTAGAGGAAAGCAAAAAGGAATTAAGATCGGTGATGTTTTTTACGATGAGATCCCCAAAGAAATGCTTCTCATGGTAGTGAAGGACGAAGACAAAGATGATGTTGTTAAAATCATTATGAAGTATGCCAGAACAGGAGAAAACGGCAACTACGGTGATGGCAGGATCTTTGTCAGCCCGGTGGAAGAAGCATATACGATCAGTACGAAAAAAGCTGGATTATAGGAGGGATTTTCGTGAAGGAGATTATGGCGTTCATCCGATTGAACAAGATAAATGAAACCAAAGAAGCATTAGCTGATGAGGGATTTCCGGCATTTACCTGCAGAAAAGTCATGGGACGAGGTAAAAAAGCTGTAAGTGAAGCTATTCTGGAGACCATCATTGCACAGGGAGAGCTTCCTGTATCACCGGTAGGTGAATATATAACAGAGCCGCACAGACTGATTGCCAAGCGCTGTATAACCATGGTGATTCCGGATACAGATGTAGAAAAGGTCGTTAAGACCATTATTGATACGAATTCAACGGGAAATCCCGGAGATGGGAAGATATTTGTTCTTCCTGTAACAGAATCCATCCGTATCAGAGACGGAGAAAATCAGACGGACACAGATTCGTACTAGAGGAGGTGAGAGCATGAGCTCAGTGAGGGATCATGTATTAGATCAATATAATTCAAGAGTATATAAAAACAGAAAAGAACATGTCATCACAATTGGTGAAAAAGAGTCGAACGAGGTAGTGGCAAACACCAGAACCATACCTGGCATTATTACTCAGAGAGGATGCTGTTATGCAGGCTGTAAAGGCGTTGTTCTTGGTCCGATCAAAGATGCGCTCATCATTGTCCATGGACCGATCGGCTGCTCCTATTATGCATGGGGCACAAGACGTCACAAAGCAGAATCTGATGTAAGAGACGGAGAAGAAGCGAAGAGTTATCTTGAGTACTGCTTTTCTACAGATATGCAGGAGTCAGACATTGTATTCGGCGGTGAGAAAAAATTGAAGCAGGCGATCACAGAAGCTGTTTCCATCTTCAATCCCCCGGCCATCTTTATCTGCTCTACCTGTCCGGTCGGACTGATCGGTGATGATATTCATGCAGTAGCAAAATGGGCGGAAGAAGAATACGGCATCAAATGTATCGGTTTCAGCTGTGAAGGATACAAAGGTGTCAGCCAGTCAGCCGGACACCATATCGCTAACAATCAGCTGATTCGTTACATCATCGGAACCGGTGATAAAAAGCCTAAAAAGCAGTACAGTGTCAATATCCTGGGAGAATACAATATCGGCGGTGACGGCTGGGAGGTTGAAAGACTGTTACGCCGCTGCGGAATTGAGGTCGTATCTGTATTTACCGGAGGTACCAGTGTCAGAGATATTAAAAATGCTCATCTTGCTGACCTGAACCTTGTACAGTGCCATCGTTCCATCAACTACGTTGCTGACATGATGTATGAAAAATACGGCATTGACTGGATCAAGGTGAACTTTATCGGAACAGAGAGCTGCAGGAAATCTCTCACAGAAATCGGTGAGTATTTTGGTGACGAAGAGCTGAAGAAAAGAATCCAGGAGGTCATTACCGACGAAATCCTGAACAATGCCGATGAGATGCAGTATCTGAAGAGCAAGCTCAAGGGTAAGACTGCAGCACTTTATGTCGGCGGTTCAAGATCGCATCATTATCAGACATTATTAAAGGATTTTGGTATCCGTACCGTGCTCGCAGGATATGAATTCGCACATCGTGACGACTATGAGGGACGTGAGGTCCTTCCGGATATCAAACCGGACGCAGACAGCAAGAATATCGAAAGTATTACAGTTGAACAAGATAAAAAGTACTATCGTGTTTATTTGACTGATGAACAGAAAGCTGCACTGGTTGAAAAGGGTGTAAAACTTAATTATTACGAAGGCATGTTCAAAGAAATGGAAGAAGGCTCCATCATTACTGACGACCTGAACCACTTTGAAACTGAAGAATTCATCAATATATTAAAACCGGATGTGTTTTTCTCGGGTATCAAAGATAAGTTTGTTGTTCAAAAAGGCGGAACACTCTGCAGACAGCTGCACTCATATGACTACAGCGGTCCATATGCAGGCTTCCAGGGAGCAGTATCCTTTGGCAAGGACATTCTGATGGGTCTTTCAACTCCGGCCTGGGGACTTGTTCGTGCACCATGGAAGAAAGTACCTGTATTATCAGCTACATTAGGAGGTGAGGAATAATGCTTGATTTCACGACAAATGAAATAAAAGAAAGGTCAGCGCTCCGCGTAAATCCGGCGAAGACCTGTCAGCCTGTAGGTGCAATGTACGCGGCACTTGGTGTTCATAAATGTCTTCCTCATAGTCACGGTTCTCAGGGCTGCTGTGCTTTTCACAGAATGTTCCTGACAAGACATTTTAAGGATCCTGCAATGGCATCCTCCAGTTCCTTTACAGAAGGTGCATCTGTATTCGGCGGCGGCAGTAATTTAAAAGTAGCCTCCAAGAATATTTTTGATATCTATAAGCCGGATATTATTGCTGTGCATACGACCTGTCTTTCCGAGACGATAGGTGATGACCTGAATGCGCTGATCACAGACATTGAAATTCCGGAAGGCAAGTATATGGTGCACTGTAACACACCAAGCTATAACGGTTCCCATATCACCGGCTTTTCAAACATGATATCAGGATTTATTAATTATCTGAGTGTCAAGACAGATAAAAAATCTGATAAAGTCTGTGTTTTTCCGGGCTTTGTGAATCCTGGCGATATGAGAGAATATAAAAGGCTCTTGACAAAACTTAAAGTTCCGTTTACGATGTTGCCAGACACAAGCGGTGTCATGGATTCACCCATGACAGGAAAATTCGAGATGTATCCAAAGGGCGGTACAAAGATCGATGATATCAAACAGCTGGGTGAGTGCAAGAATTCAATAGCACTTGGCAAGTTCGCTTCTGAGCCGTCAGGTGAAGTATTAAAACGTAAGTGCGGCGTTGAACCGATTAATTTACCGCTGCCGATGGGCGTGGATGCGACCGATAAATTCATCATGACGTTACAGGAGCTTTCAAAAGAAGAAGTTCCGTCGGATATTGAAGAAGAACGCGGACAGCTGGTCGATATCATGATAGATATCCATCCTTATACATATGGCAAGAAGGTCGCGATCTATGGTGACCCGGATACTGTTCTTGGTATAGCTGCTTTTGCTTTGGAGCTTGGTATGATTCCAAAGTACATGATCACCGGAACACCGGGCGGTGCTTTTGAACGGCTTGGAAAAGAACTTCTGAACCGTTACGCTATGGAAGACTGTGTTGTGAAAGTTGAAAGCGATCTTTTTGAACTCCATCAGTGGATGAAGAACGATCCGGTAGATCTGATGATAGGAGGAACACATGGCAAGGCAGTTGCCAGAGCAGAGGGTATCCCGCTTGTAAGAATGGGCTTCCCGATCATCGACCGTTATATTCATTCCTATCAGCCGCTCGTTGGATATCGTGGAGCGATCAGAATGGCAGAACTTATAACCAATGCAATCATGGATTACCAGGACAGCCATTGCGATGAAAAAGATCTTGAGATGGTAATGTAGGTATAAGAGATACAGCAGTATAATATGTTATTCATATAAGCCAGTTTCAATATAGAGTCTTATGACAAAGAAGTCATTCTTTTTCATAAGGCTCTTTTTGGCTTAATCTGAAAGGAGTTGTGAGCAGGGTGAATGGAATTATCGAAGAGAGAAAGCAATCGATCGTATTGAAAAAGGCAGGCATGGAGAATAGTGGTATTACATGCGACAAGGATAGTGTGTCCGGTTCGGTCAGTCAGAGAGCCTGCGTATATTGTGGAGCCAGAGTGGTTCTCAATCCAATCACAGACGCCTTTCATATTGTTCACGGACCCATCGGCTGCGCCAGCTATACTTGGGACATCAGAGGCAGCCTGACAAGCGGTGATGATATATTCAGGACGAGCTTTTCAACAGATCTGAGAGAAAGGGATGTTATTTTCGGCGGCGAGAAAAAGCTGGAAGCTGCCATCGAGGAAGTAGTTCTAAAATATCAGCCAAGACTAATCTTTGTTTATGCGACTTGTATCGTCGGTGTCATCGGTGACGATGTGGAGGCGGTCTGCAAAAGCATATCAGAAAAGTATGCCATGCATGTAATACCGGTCAAATCACCGGGATTTTCCGGTAACAAGGCAACAGGCTACAAGATGGCCTGCAATGCCATAATGCATTTATTGAAAAGTTACAGGAATCAACCGGTTCAAAAGGGAATTAACATTCTGGGCGATTTTAATCTCGCCGGTGAAATGTGGATCATAAAAAGTTATATGAAAGAGATGGGAATACCGGTGATATCAACATTTACCGGCGATTCCAGTTACGAAAAGCTGATCAAAGCACCCTCCGCACAGCTAAATGTTGTGCAGTGCGCCGGGTCAAGCATGTATTTGGCAAATCTGATGTATGAAGAATTTGGTATCCCATACATCAAGGTCAGCTTCTTTGGGGTGGAGGACACAACAGAGTCTTTACTTAAAATTGCAGATACACTGAAAGATGAAAATGCAAGAAAAAAGGCAGAGGAGTTCTGTGCAGAACAGAGCGAGCGGGTTGAAGCGATAATTGCAAAATACAGGAAGAACCTCGAAGGAAAGAGAGCAGCTGTGTTTGTCGGCGGTGGCTTTAAAGCAATATCCCTGATTCACCAGTTTACAGCACTCGGTATGAAAACAGTAGTCGTTGGTACACAGACAGGAAAAAAGGATGAATACGAAGTGATTGAGAAAATCGCAGACAAAGGAACTGTGATACTCGATGATGCCAATCCGGCAGAGCTGGAGCATTACATGGTAGAGATGAAAGCAGATATTCTGGTAGGCGGTGTTAAGGAAAGACCCTTAGCCTATAAGCTTGGCATTGCATTCTGCGACCACAACCATGAAAGAAAGCATCCGCTGGCAGGATTTGACGGAGTTTTGAACTTTGTGGAAGAAATCAACAGCAGCATCAACCATCCTGTCTGGGATTTTATAAAAAGCGAGGTGAGTTCTTATGAGTAAAACTAAAATAGACCCCCTGGTGCATCTGAACAGCAATCCCTGTAAGATGTGCATGCCGCTTGGATCAGTCACAGCATTTTACGGAATCAGAAAAAGCATCTCGATTCTTCATGGTTCTCAGGGCTGCAGCACTTATATCAGAAGACATATGGCAACCCACTATAATGAACCGATCGATATCGCATCTTCTTCGTTAACAGAAGAGGGGACAGTGTTCGGCGGCGAGAAGAACCTTATGACAGGTCTTCGAAATCTGATCGAAGTATATCATCCGGAGATGATCGGCGTTTCTACTACCTGTCTGGCAGAAACTATCGGTGAGGATGTACCGGCAATGATAGAAAAATTCTATTATGCCTATCCGGAATACAAGGATATTGAAATCATATCGGTCAGCTCTCCCGGATACGGCGGAACGCAGTTCGAAGGGTATTACAGAGCGTTAAGTTCCATTCTTGCCAACGTGAAAATGGATACAGCACCGAATCAGTATATTAATGTAATACTGCCGCCGATGTCACCGGAGGATGTAAGGCTGATCAAAGGTGCATTCGAAGCATTTGAAATCCCGATAATTTTGTTTCCTGATATTTCGGATAACCTGGACAGAGAATTCGAAAAGGATTACAAAAAGCTCCCATCTCACGGCACTTCCATTGATGAAATCAGAAAAATGGCAGGAGCCAGAATGACCATTGAACTTGGCATGAGCTTTCAGAAAGCATCTCCCGGAAGATACCTGTCAGATGTGTATCAGGTACAGTATCTGCCTTTGCATCTTCCGGTGGGAATAAGAGATACAGATATTTTTTATGAACTGCTTTCAAAGCTTAGCGGGAAAAAGATCCCAGAGCGATTAAAAAGTCTGCGCGGCAGATATGCAGACGCAATGATCGATGCACATAAGTACAATGCAGACGCACGAGCGGTTGTTTATGGTGAACCTGATTTTGTATTTTCAACCATACGGCTCTGTGCAGAGAACGGTGTCATGCCTGTGGTGGTTGCAACAGGGTCAGTCGTTTTGGAGATGAAGGAAGTGATTGAGAATGAAATAAGAGCGCTTGCAGACAGATTTATGATCAGAAATTTCGATATTGTCGATGATGTAGATTTTAAGACCATTGAAGCCTTGGCTGTAAAAAATCATGCCAACCTGATGATCGGTAATTCGGACGGAAGACGAATGGAAGAAGAACTGCATATTCCGCTCGTCAGAAGAGGCTTTCCGATTCATGACAGAGTCGGAGGACAAAGGTTAAGATCGGTGCTTTACGAGGGCTCGATGACATTTATGGAAGAAATCGCAAACGCCGTGCTCTCCAGAAAAGAAGTTGATTTTCGAGACAGGCTTTATCATAAATATTATAAGCAAGAGGAGGAAACGCTATTGGAAAAAATGAATAAAGATGCAGTGATCAGAACAGTTTATGTCCCGGTTGATCGTAAAAAAATGGAAGAAAAAACCAGATCACATCCCTGCTATAACGGCTGCGCTTCAGAATCGGCAAGAATTCATCTTCCTGTTGCTCCAAAGTGCAACATCCAGTGTAACTACTGTGTGCGCAAGTTTGACTGCCCGAATGAGAGCAGACCGGGAGTAACCTCTCATGTGTTAAGCCCTGAGGAAGCATTTGCAAGATATAAGCTTGCGAAGGAAAAAGTGAAAAATCTTAATGTCGTGGGAATTGCCGGCCCGGGAGATACACTTGCTAACTTTGATTCAACAAGAAGAACTCTGGAACTGATCCGTGAATATGATCCTGATGTAACTTTCTGTTTGTCTACCAACGGTCTTTGTCTTCCGGAATATGCACAGGATCTGATCTCACTAGGTGTTACGCATGTAACAGTGACCATGAATGCAGTTGATATCAGGATCGGTGCAAAAATCATACAGTATGTAAAATACAACGGAATGTTATTCGAAGGAGAAAGTGCCGCTGCCATCTTACTCTCAAACCAGCTTGCAGGCCTTCGTATACTGACGGCAGCAGGGATCATCTGTAAGGTTAATATTGTTACATTAAAGGGAATCAATGATTTGCACATTCAAGAAGTCGTAAAAACTGCAAAAGAGATCGGTTGTTATATGACAAATATCATGCCGTTCATTCAGGTAAAGGGAAGTGTTTTTGAGAATCTGGAAGCAACAAGTACACAGGATCTGGCACAATTAAGAAAAGAATGCAGTCCGCTGATGAAGCAGATGACACATTGCAAGCAATGCAGAGCCGATGCAGTCGGAACACTGAATGATGACCGCTTTAAGGAATTTGACTACAGTGAAGCAGCCTGCAAAAGTGTTTATAACGGATAAGGAATATACGATGAATCTGATATATTGACAAATAAAGGATGCGGCCATCGGACAGGTATGATAACAGGTAAGTGAATATAATGACAACATAAAAACCAACAACAAATGATTTAGTAGAAAGGGGTAAAGTATGGTTCAGCCAAAATATCATGTATTTATCTGCACGAGCTGCAGAATCAACGGACAACAGAAGGGGGTCTGCTTTCAGAAGGATGCGTTGGATATCGTTCGGGCATTTATGGATGAGATCGAAGAAAGAGAGCTGTCGGGAGAAGTCGTAGTCAATAACACAGGATGCTTTGGTATCTGTGAAAAGGGACCGGTCGCAGTTGTCTACCCGGAAGGTGTATGGTACGGAAATCTTACCGTAGAGGATGTACCACGGATTTTTGATGAACATTTTGAACAGGGAAAGCCGGTGGAAGATCTGATGATTTAGCATCGGAAAGCAGGTGAAGAGATGGTAAGGATCATTGACTGTACATTAGCAAACATGGATCAGTATGATATGTCGCAAGAAAATATACTGACCTTTCTTGAGTTTATGAAGGATGTCGGTATAACGGATCTGGAGATATCCGTGAAAGTCTATCACAAGTTCAGCTTTCTCCCGGAAGGTTTCAGATTTTATCTTCATCTTGGTCCATTCGACAAGGCAAGCAGTTTTTTGGGAATCTATAAATATATAATTCCGCATTGTAATCAGGAGAACTGTATCAGCAGCTTTCAGATCAATGATGTGAAGGAGATTGCCTTGCTCCGTCAGTATTCTGAGTATGCTAACGTTAAGATAACAGGACTAGACGACCTGATGTGTGGAAATTACACCTACGTCCTGCAGGAAATCAAAAATATATTTCATAAAAGTGAGATTATTTTTTGTCCTGAGAATACCTATCACTGTGCCAGCGCACTTTGTACTTTATGGCTCGAATCCGGGGGGAAGACAGTCGCTACTTCATTTCTTGGAGCCGGAGGGCTCGGAGCTACCGAAGAAGTCTATATTGCGATGCGGGTGGTCACACGATATAAACCAAATCAGGATCTAAAAAGCTTTCAAAAGCTGAAGGATTGGTATGAGGGAGTTACCAGAGAGACGGTTTCTCCCATCAAACCTATTATCGGAAAACGTATATTTCATGTGGAGTCCGGAATCCATGTAGATGGTATCATGAAAAATCCGGCAAACTATGAGGCATATGAGCCGGAAATGGTCGGAAAAGAAACAAAGATCGTGATCGGTAAGCATTCGGGGACAAATTCAATTAAAATCAAATGCAGAGAGTTTGATATAAATATTCAGGATAATGCTGCAATCAATATGATTCTGCATAAGGTAAAAGAGGTCTGTATGGAATTGCGGCGAGGGCTTACCGATGCCGAGTTCCTGCAATTGGTCAGGGAGGTGCTGGCAGATGAAGGAAAAGAGATGGATCGTTGATACGACACTTCGGGACGGAGAGCAGTGTCCCGGAATTGCTTTTACAGAAAAAGAAAAGATCGAACTTGCCATCATGCTGGATCGGATCGGTGTATATGAGATTGAAGCGGGCATTCCTGAAATGAAGGTGGAGAGCCTGCACTACATCAGTGAGATCAAGAAAGAATGCAAAAATGCAAAAATATCATTATGGAGCAGAATGAATCCTTCTGATGTAAAGAATGCAATCTTATATAAGCCGGACATCCTGCATATTGGTGTGCCTGTGTCTTATATACAGATTTACAGCAAGCTGAAAAAAAACAAAACGTGGGTCATCAAAAACATGGAAGAATGCGTCAGGATTGCTGTCGATGCCGGAATAGATGTGATCGTTGGTTTTGAAGATGCATCAAGGTCAGACGAAGGATTTATACTCAGTATGGCAATACTGGCCAAAAGACTTGGCGCTGTAGCAGTGCGGGTCGCAGACACAGTAGGCGTGCTGACACCCATAAGAGCAGGAAGCCTGGTCAGAAAGGTTGTAAGCGAAACAGGAATACCGGTAGAATTTCATGCACATAATGATTTTGGGATGGCAATAGCCAATTCACTGGAAAGTGCAAAAGCAGGCGCAGCGTTTATAGACTGTACCCTGTTCGGTGTAGGAGAACGCAGCGGGAACTGTGATCTGTTCCAGTTTCTTCATGCTTCAGAGCGGTTGTTTGACTTTAATATTGAAAAAAGGCATGTCAGGGAGCTGGAAGAAAAGTTCCTTACCATGCAGGGTCAGGAAACAGTGGAGGGAACCTTATGTACAGAGTTGAAAGCCTTAAGACAAGATATGGGACGCTTACTGATGTCACATATCTGACAAAATATGAGAACGGAATCTGTAAGGACTGTATGGTTGAGACAGAAAGTACACTTTTGACCAGAATCGGAAAGCTGGTACCAAAGTACAGTGTTTCACATGCCAGGACAAAACAGCGGAATGCAGTGGAGTTCTATCCGTCGGGTGCATTAAAAAGTGTTTATCTGGAGGATTCCACTATGGTCATGACTTCACTTGGTAAAATGGAAGCAGAGATGGTAACATTTTACGAGAGTGGAGAAGTCCTGCGTGTATTTCCAAGGTATGGGCAGATCAGCGGATATTGGTCAGAAGAGGAAGAAAGGGCACTGCTGCTTCCTGTCGACCTGAGCTGGTGCGGGATATCAGGTCTGTTTCGGGTGTCGTGTTTCTGCTTTTACAAATCCGGCAGGATAAAAAGCATGACCTTCTATCCGGGAGAAGAACCAGTCATCTGGAGACAGGGGGAGAAGCTTCCTGTAAGAATCGGGCTTGCTTTTTATGAATCAGGAGAGATAAAGTCTTTGGAGCCAGCTCTTGAATGCAGGATACAGACACCAATCGGTGAGTTCACAGCTTATGATTCACTGGCTTATGGGATTCATGGTGACGCAAATTCTCTGGAGCTTAATGAAAATGGATCGGTGCAAAAGCTTAGAACGGTTATGGACAAGATCATGGTATATGGTAAAGCAGACCTCACCGTTACCCTGAGACCGCAGCTTAGGCCCAGCCAGATGGATCCTGATCAGTGGGAGGTCGTACCTCTGCAGGTGGAATTTACGACGGATGAGGTGCTGATTACTGTATCAGGTAAAAGTACGGTAAGATATTCATATGAGGCAAATTCGTTCGAAGTTTTACAGGATAAGGCAGCCGCCGGCTTTTCCTGCAGCGGGAACTGTTCTGCATGCAGTACATGTTCTGCATGATGTTATTGACAAAAGCTTATGTGCATGGTATAGTCCTATCAATATAGGAAGAATTTGCATACATTCATAAACAAAGATGTTTTGGAACTTTAGTAGGTTCCTGAACATCTTTTTTAATTTTATTAACAGGACAGTTCGTATTTTCTGAAGAAAAAGTAAAAAATAAGGAAAGAATGATTGCCTGTTTTGTAATGTTTGCATATAATAAGTAAGAAGAAGTGTATTCCGGAAATGGAGGAAAGTGGTGGCGATGTCAGTAATTGGCGGTTTTATAGAGCATTATATAAAAAAATATGAGTTTTATGTTGAATTAGGGAGAATTTGCGCACAGACTTGTGAAACAAGTATGGAGCAAATGGGTATCCGCGCCATTGTAACCAGCCGGGCTAAAAAACCAGAACGTCTGAGAAATAAGCTTGAAAAGAGGAATGTTACAAAAAAATACCACTCTTTTGAGGATATCTATGATGATATTGCCGATCTGTCAGGGGTAAGAATCGCGTTATATTTCCCGGGAGACCTTGCAAAGGTAAGGCAATTCATTGAGAATAATTTTGTTGTAAAAGAATGCAGATCATTTCCGGAAGCTGAGGATCAGGATGATATCCTTTCCACCGACTATATAAAACGTTTTTCGGGATACTGGGCTACTCATTACCGTGTTTATATGAAGTATGAGAATTTATCGCATGAAAATAAAAAATATGCGAAAACAATGATTGAGATTCAGGTCGCATCTGCTATTATGCACGCTTGGGCAGAAGTTGAACATGATCTTGTGTACAAGCCTTTCAGCGGAGAACTGTCTTATGAAGAATATCAGATTCTTGATGAACTGAATGGCCTTGTTCTGACTGCAGAGATTGCCCTGCAGAGGCTTCAGACTGCTGTGAAGAACCGTGTCAGCCAGGTCGGAAGTGAATTCAATAATCATTATGAAGTTGCTATATTTCTGAACAACCGTCTGGGCTCCATAGGTGATTTTAAAGGAGAGCTGATGCTTGGCCGAGTTGACCTTTTATTTAACTGCATAAAATCCACGGAGCTGAATAAACCAGAGAAGATCAAAGATATGCTGACAGATGTCGACCCGCAGCGAAAAGACAGGTCAATTGTGGATCAGATCATGGATAAGATCAATGAAACAGATACCCTGCTATATGCAAAGTATCGTGATATGAAGCAGAGTGAAGAACTGAAGCATCAGATGGAAGCTCTGCATATGAACCGTGAGAACGGAAACAGGCAGGGAGAAGCCAATACATTAGCCAATATAGGATATCTTTACAGTTCAAAGGAAAACTATGAAGAAGCACTGATCAATTTTGAAAAAGCGGTTCGAATAAACCATGAGATCGGCGGTCTGCAGGGAGAGGCAAACCAGCTGCTGAACCTTGGAAGCACGTATCGTCTGATGGGCGATATTGAACATGCACTGGAATACTGCCAGCGGTCTGTGGAGCTTCATACAAAGATTTCCTATCGTCAGGGACAGGCTAATGCATACGGCGTCATGGGAAATATATATCTGGACAGCTGCAATTATAATGAAGCCTTTGATCATTTTCAAAAAGCGCTGGCGATCTATCAGGAAGCAGACTACAAAATCGGAATTATCACGCAGCTGAATCAGATCGGCGTGCTTTACCTGAAGCAAAAACAGTATGACAAAGCAGAACTGAAATTTGAAGAGGCGTTAAATGCCAGTGTGGAAGCAGATTACAAGCAGGGAGAAGGAGATTCCATGTTCAATATCGGGAACCTTTTTATTGAGCTTGGTGATACATCGAAAGCATTGTCATTCCTGCTCCGTGCCACCATCATCCATGCGAATGCAGGGAATCAGAAGAGCCGGATCCTTGTGCTGATCAGGACCGGGTATCTGTATGAAAAGGAAAATGAAAACGAAAAGGCAATGACCTGTTATCAGGAAGCTCTGCTGAACAGCAGGAATATTGAGTTTAAAGTAGGGGAAGAGCAGGCGCTGCTCAGCATACACAGACTTGATGATATCATTTTGACATAAGGCAGGTCATTTTTTGGAAAGGAAACGTGTTACGGCACATAAATAAAAGAATGAAGTATTATATGGCACCGCTGGAAGGAATTACCGGATACATATACCGGTCTGTACATGCAAAAATGTTTGGTTGCGCAGATAAGTATTTTACCCCGTTCTTATCTGCAAATTTTGGAGAAAAATTTCAGAACCGTGAGATAAGGGATATCTTACCCGAAAACAATACAGGAGTTCCGCTGGTTGTTCAGCTGATGGGAAATCATGCGGGAAATTTTATCAGGGCTGCAAAGGACCTGAAGGATATTGGATATCAGGAAGTAAATTTAAACCTTGGCTGTCCTTCAGGAACTGTTGTTTCCAGAGGAAGAGGTTCAGGATTTCTGGCAAAAAAAGAAGAACTGAATGCTTTCCTGTATGAGATATTCGAACACACAGAAATCAGGCTTTCGATCAAGACAAGAATTGGAAAGGATCATCCGGATGAATGGCCGGCCCTGATGGATATATTTAATCAGTACCACATGGAAGAGCTGATCATTCACCCAAGAATACAAAAAGATAAGTACAATAATGTACCTAACCTTGAAGTCTTCAAAGAAGCGTTGAAAAGCAGTAAAAATCCGGTCTGCTATAACGGAGATCTGTTCGACAGAGCTGCATATGAAAAATTTACTGCAGACTTTCCAACAGTTGAAAGAGTTATGCTCGGCAGAGGGGTGATTGCAAATCCGGGTCTCATTGAGGAAGTAGCAGTGGGTAAGAAAATCACATTAGAAAGCTTCAGGGCATTTCATGATACTCTCTTTGAGAGGTATTGCAAGGTACTTTGCGGAGATAAGCAGGTCTTAAGTAAAATGAAGGAACTTTGGTATTATATGGAGAGATCCTTTACAGATCCTGCACCATATTGTAAGAAAATAAAAAAGGCAGAACGCTGTTATGAGTATATGGCAGCGGTTTCTTTGCTTTTTAACGAACAAACACTGAAAAACTGATTTTCAAAGAAGAAAGGGTCAGTATACCAGATGGCAGAAATGAGCATGGAGATTTTTCACGAGGTTACAAATGCATGGTTCTTATCTGCGCTCGGAAGTCCGACCGCAGTACAGCAAAGTGCCTGGCCGGCAATCGCATCCGGCAGGAATACATTAGTGGCAGCACCGACTGGCACAGGGAAAACTCTGTCTGCATTTCTTGTATTCATCGACAGACTGGCCGAGCAGGCAAGGCAGAAGACACTGGCTGATGAATTGCAGCTGATCTATATATCGCCCTTGAAATCTCTTGCAGGAGATATACGGGAAAATCTTCAGCGGCCGCTGCATGGAATATACGAAAAAGAGAAAGCAATGTTTCCGGATACACACCTTTCACCTTTTGATATCAAAGTGTCTCTGAGAACCGGTGATACTTCGCAGCAGGACAGAAGGTCCATGGCAAAGCATCCTCCTCATATTCTGATCACGACTCCGGAATCGCTGTATTTGCTTTTGACATCAGCATCCGGCAGAAAGATGCTTTCAACAGCCAAAGCGGTTATTCTTGATGAGCTGCATGCTGTCATTGATTCAAAACGCGGTGCGCATATGATGTTCTCCCTTGCAAGGCTGGACAGGTTATGTAAGGCTCCCTTGCAGCGTATTGGTCTGTCCGCAACTATTGAACCGCTCGATAAAGCCGCAAGTTATCTGTCGCCTGATCCGGTAATTACTGTTGCTCCTCCTATGCACAAAGAGGTTCGGCTATTTGTACAGAGTCCTAGAAAACAAAGCTTTTCATCATATCAGGACACTATATGGAATGCCATGGCAAGGTCTGTGTATGAGCAATGTATTAATGCCAGGAGCGTAATCGTCTTTGTAGAAGGAAGGACTTTTGCCGAAAAGATAGCCTATGCGATCAATCTGCTTGGCGGCGAAGGGTTTGCAAGAACCCATCATGGCAGTCTGTCAAAAGAACAGCGGCTTGCAGCAGAGGAAGCACTCAGAAACGGAAGTCTGAAGGTCCTTTGCGCTACTTCGTCCATGGAGCTTGGTATTGACGTGGGGGATATTGACCTTGTGATACAGATCGGCTGTCCGAGGACAATTTCAAGTACGATGCAGAGACTTGGGCGAGCCGGACATAATCCCGGAAGAGTCAGTACCATGCAGATATATCCAAGATCACCGCTGGATGCCCTGTATTGCGGACTGACAGCCAGAGTCGCAGCGAATGGAGGCATAGAGCATGTAAAGTCGCCGAGATTATGTCTCGATGTGCTGGCACAGCATCTGGTATCCATGGCATCAGAAGAAAAGTATACAGTTGATGAAGTTCTTGAGCTTACCAAAAGAGCTTATCCGTTTCAGGATATCACTGCATCAGACGTTGAGCAGGTTCTGGAGATGCTGGCAGGTGATTATGAGCACGATAAGAATATCCCGGTTCGTCCAAGACTCTTGTATGACAGGATTCATGGAATCATAGAAGGTGATAATTACAGTAGAATGCTTGCAGTATCAGCAGGCGGAACCATCCCTGATAAAGGACTTTTTGCAGTCAGGACTGAAAACGGAGTAAAACTTGGTGAAGTAGACGAGGAATTTGTTTTTGAAGCCAGGATCGGAGACAAGTTTTTGCTCGGAACCTATCCATGGAAAATCCAGAAAATAGATAAAGATATCGTTATGGTCGCACCAACCTCGATGGTCGGTGCAACTCCGCCCTTTTATAAGGCAGAAATCAGCGGAAGAAGACTGCAGACAGGCCTTGCGTTCGGAAGTATCCTGCGTGAACTGAATCAGGCAATGCAGGAAGAACGTCTGATGGAAGAACTTCTGAAACTTGGTATGGATGAAGGAACAGCGAAAGAGGTTCAGGATCTTTTACAAAGACAAAAACGGATCACCGGTGAACTGCCGTCAAAGGATGTAATACTGGTCGAGCATTATAAGGATGCGGCAGGCTGTCATCAGACCATGTTCCACTCCCTTTATGGAAGACGTGTCAATGAACCTCTTGCCATACTGGCACGGGAAGCGGCTGGTAAAGCAATTCACAACAATATCAGTACCTATGAAAATGATGACGGCTTTCTTCTTCTGCCATATGGGGATGAAGCAATACCTACTGATATACTTAGAAAGCTGAAAACCGAAAACAGTAAGGAAATTCTGGAGGCGGCACTGCCGGCAACACCTTTATTTTCAATGACTTTCCGGTATAATGCTGCCAGAGCACTTATGATGGGAGTGCGAAAGAAGGGAAGAGTTCCGCTTTGGATTCAGCGGCTTCGCAGTACACAGATGATGGATATGGTCATACATGCACCGAATCATCCGATCATAAGAGAGACGAAGCGTGAATGTATGGAGGATTACTGGGATATCGAAGGAACCTGCCAGATTATTGAAAAGATCAAAAATGGTGAAATTACAATACTGGAGCAGACAGTTACCGAATCATCTCCGATGTCATTGCAGCTGCGGTATCAGATGGAAGGGGCTGAACTTTACAACTATTCGCCCTCGACCAGAAAGGTACAGGCTTTTGTCGAAGAAGCATTGAATCAGGCAGAAATGCTGTCACCCTCAAGAGAATTACTGCAGATCGCAGCCATGCGAAAAAAAGAACCGGAGGATGAGAAACAGCTGCACTCCTTGCTGATGATGGAAGGAGATATTGTAGCAGGTGAGGTTGCGGTGCCGATTGAATGGCTTGAAGGGCTCATTGAAAAAGAACAGGCAGAATATATTGAGCCGGGACTCTGGATCGCAGCAGAGCATAAAGAACTTTATAGCAAAGCACTGACAGAGAAGAATAAGGAAGCATTTTCTCAAATACTGATAAGAAATCTAAGATACAGAGGGGAAGCTGATGCTTTGAGCCTGGCCACCCGCTATCTTTGGAGGCAGGATGAAGTTGCCGTTGTTTTAAAAGAACTTACTGCAAGAAAAGAAATTATTGAAGCAGATGGCAGCTTCTATCATGCTGGGCTATATGAACGTGCCCGTGAAGAAACGATAAAACGCCGCAGGATGGAAATCATGACTCTTCCTTCTGCAGGTTATGCGGCATTTCGGGCAGAGAGAACTGCAGTGACAAAAACACAGAAGGAACAGCTTAAAAAAGCAATCTGTAATCTGCTGCATCAGCCTTATCCGGCAGAATGGTGGGAAACTATAATCTTTCCGGCGCGTGTGAACCGATACAGGGAGGGCGTTCTGGATGAAATTTTAGGAGAAGGTGAGTTTTGCTGCAGGATGTCTGAAAAAGGACTGGTCGAGTTTTATGCGTATGATGAGATCGACTGGGAGAAAAGGAATGACAGTAAACTAGATATAGCAGAACAGGCTGTGGTGTATTCATTTCTGGAAACACGAGGCGCAAGCTTCATGCAGCGGATAGTAAGTTCATATCCGGAATTGCAGATCTATGATATTCTGTTACAGCTGCTGGAAAGCGGTCTGATATGTGCTGACAGTTTTCTTCCTGTCAGACTATGGCTGCTGCGTGACGTGATGCAAAAAGCACCTGTCAAGAAGCGCGCAATGGTAAAAAGTAAAGCAATGATGAGCGGTCGCTGGGAGATCTGTCATTCACGTAAGGACAGATCGGTAAAAGATCTGCTCATCGAGAATTTTAAAAAAACAGGAATTGTCTGCAGGGAAACAGTTTTCGGACTTTCATGGGCACAGGCTATGGAGCTGCTCCGTGTCATGGAATACACAGGAGAAGTCAGGAGGGGCTATTTTTTTGAAGGTATGTCAGGTATTCAGTTCCTGCTGGAAAAGGATTATGCGCTGCTGCAGGAATGGAAGCAGAAAAAAAATACCATTCACTGGTTGTCTGCCGTTGATCCCGACCAGTGCTACGGGAACTGTCTGCCCCATGAAGAGCAGAAATCCTTTATGCTGGTTCCGGGTACTGCAGTCGCCTGTCTTGACGGAGAGATCGCAGCAATTTTTGAGAGAAAAGGAAATATACTTCGAACATTTGCTGACAATCAGCTGGTTTTGGTCATGCAGCAGTTCGTACAGGATTTTTTTGATCAGCGTATTTATGCAGGTCAGGCAAGAGTGGTCGTAAAAAAATATCCGAAAGATTGTACAGCAGCACTGGAAGCTGCAGGTTTTATGAAAGAAATGCAGGACTATGTTCTTTACCGCAGATAGAACTAATAATAACATCATAGAAAAGGCTAAGAAAGGCGGAAACTGTAATGAGTGGAATGATCAGGGTCGTAATTGTAATCATGGTTGCTTTGATTTTAATTATTGAATGTTTTTTAGGCATAAAAAGAGGAAGCAAAAAAATGCTCATCAGGATGCTTTCGCTGATTTTTCTTGGATTTGTGTCCTGGGGGATCGTATCGTTTATTGCTGAACCGATTCTGACCGGAATCGCAGTAAAGATAGCAGGTTCATCGGTACAGGAACCGTCTCTCCTTAATGCAGTGTCAGTAATTCTTGAAAAATCCAATCTTTCCGGTGATGGTATTACGATACTTTCCGGGCTATCTGCCGGGCTTTTGGTTGCACTGATAAAACCGGTGCTTTTTGTAATTATGCTGCTGATTTTGCGTTTATTATCATGGCCGGTCTTTAACATTGTCATGAAAAAAACAGAGGAAAAAACAAATGCAAAAGAAGATGAGGTCACAGGTGAAAATACAGAGGATGGTCCTTCATGGCTCGTTGGTACAGGCGTCGGTCTTCTTTGCGGGATCATTTGCAGTGCAGTTATTCTTATGCCGTTTGCCATGCTGAATGAGTACCAGCAAAAAGCAGGAGAGGACGGCTATCTGGAAACCCTGATCGGTGACGAAAAGTATCAGTATCTGGATTTCTATGACACCTCTCTGGTTCATTATGTATATGTAACGGTGGGAATCGAATCCCTGACACGAGTCTTGTTCAATGCCATAGCTGCTGCAAAGGTCGATGGAAAGACATACAGGGCAAAAGATATAATGCCGGAATTAACGTCAATGACTCCTGAAATCAGTGAATTAATAACCAGCATAAAATCTACGGGAATAGAAAAAGATTATAAAACTGTTTTTAGTATCTCAAATGATCTATATACCGAGTATATGGATGCTTCTTTTATGTCTTCAGCTGAAAAAGCAGTATTGGTTCGCTCCTTAGTCTCCCGCATCAGCATACAGGATACAGAGTACAGCAGTCTGGTCAATGCGGCGACACTTGCTTTGACAGCACTGACGGATGAGGAGCTGCTGGATGAGATGCCTGGTATGATCGACCTGATGTCATTCCTTTCAGAGGAAGGGCTGCTGATGTCATTTAATAAGGATCTGCCGCAGCTTGATAATTCGATTGCAGATCAGGCACCTGCAGATAACGGGGCAGTAAGTTCAGGCACGCTGCGCGTGAAACTTTCTGAGACATCCGGTCAGTTTGCAGACAATCTTGCAGATAAGGTTTATAGCATGAAAATTGCTGACAAACTTGTTCCGGAACTTGTGACCTGGATTCTGAAGATGGGTTTTTCCTCTTTTGGACTGGAAGTATCTGCAGCAGATCCTGTTCCTGATTTTAGCAATACCAAAGAAGATTTTGCTGAACTGATTAGCAGAATGATCAACATCTGCATTATTATACCTGAAAATGGAAATATTAAAGGTTTATCGGAGGGAGCCCTTAATAAACTGAAAGAAGATTTTGATGTCATTGAAGCGTCACCATTGGTCTCAAAAGGGACTGGCACGGTGCTGAAACAATGGCTGGAAGACAGCATTACAGCGCAGTAATCGTCAAATTTGACTAGGTGACATCACATAGTATACAGCTTCATTAATTATATATTTTCATTTTGTATATTGCATAAATATTCACTCTGATTTTTAGAGAAACTACCATGCATATGACTCGGTCCTTATGATAAAATTTAAAGGATTATATCTTTTTGCAGCTATGTTGGTTGCCTTGACAGGCGTGAATATTTATGAAATGGAGAAATGTATGTCAGAATTTAGCTATGAAGAAGACAAAGACTTATCTGTTCTATTGCACAAGCTTATCGATTCCTATTCCAGAATGATGAATCATATTG
>QKDK01000182.1 GCA_003252135.1 Clostridia bacterium | reverse complement strand
GGACGATCATTGGGTATCGATATTTTGATTTTGGAGATGATTATACTGCAAATAATATGACGTTATCGTTAAAAGTGAATGGATGCGGCTGTAAGGCAAGACTCAGAATTCTTCTTGATTTCGAAGAAACGTCGGAAAGAGAGATCGGGGCCTGCATATTGGAGCCATATAGCGGAATATGCACAGTACAGGTTGAAAAAGTATGCGGCATTCATTCTTTATTTTTCAAAGCAGAAGAACTCGCGCAGGGCTGGAGCGCTGATATGGTAAAGGGAAGAACGCTGCTTGAATTATCTGCATTCTGTTTTCAAAAGTAATGAACTCCTTGGCAGAATAACTTGACATTTTTGCCTTGTGAATTTATGATACAAGATAGAAAACGAAACAAAACAAAAACACGAAAGAATAAGAGGCTTTGGATCAATGTTTATCAGATAATTGAATTCGTATTGTAATTTCAAAGGTTGCCGCTACGGCAGAGACAGTCAGGAATGAATACAGTGCTGTTTCTGTTTGGTGTACTGCAGCTTTTGATACCGTATCGAAACAGGAAACGGTAAGTTTACAGTATGAATTTTTTTATTTTAAGCATGAGGATTCTCAGGCTCTTTTTTGTTTTGTTCTCGCGCAGGAAGGGAGGCATACGTATGATAAGAATGAAATCTGGAACACACAGATAATACGGTAATCTGGCAAAAATCGCTATGATTACCGGGACAGGATATCGGCAGAGCGCCTGCTGTTGTCCGTCTTACTTTAGATGCGCTGTGATCAGTGCAGGAAAGAGGGTAGTATGTCCAGGATAGCGATAAATAACATGAGCTTTTATTATGATGATTTTTATCATCAGGTATTTCAAAATATAACAATTGAATTTGATACAGACTGGAAACTGGGGATGATCGGGCGAAACGGCAGAGGGAAAACCACTCTGTTAAAGCTTCTTTCAGGTGAACTTGAGGCTGTACAGGGATACATCACCATATCTGAACCGGTTTATTATTTTCCTTATGCCTGGGTAAGAACATACCATAATGTTTTTGATGCCATCAAGGAAAATGCAGGTGGGTTCAAATCCATGGAAGAAAAAATGGAAGAATATCTCAAGGATGGGACAAAAGAGAAAGATAGCATATCTGTTCAATATTGCGAACTTTTACAGCAGTATTACGAATCCGGCGGATATGGGATAGAGGCACTGGTCAAGAGAGAATTTGAGGAAATGGGACTGGAACAGGAACTTTTATGCCGGGATTTTTCCACACTGTCCGGCGGAGAAAAGACCTGTATGCAGATCATAGCTCTTTTTTTAAGAAAAGACGGGTATATTCTTCTTGATGAACCGACCAATCACTTGGATACTGAGAAAAAGGGCAAACTGAAAGCGTATCTGAATAAGAAAAAAGGGTATCTTCTGGTTTCTCATGATATGGATTTTCTTGATGATGTGACAAACCATATTCTGTCTATAAACAGGACGGATATTACACTGGAACAGGGCAATTATACGACCTGGAAGCAGAATACTGAGTATCGTCAGTTATGTGAGCTCCGTAAAAGAGAAAAATTGACCAGAGAGATAGGTCAGCTGGAACGGCAGGCAGAAAAAACAAGATTGTGGTCTTGCGTCGGCAACAAGCAGAAGTATGAATTTGCAAGTCATGCAAGGACCAACGGCACGAGAGCATATATGCGGCAGGCAAAAAGAGCAGAACAGAACATAAAGACAGATCTGGAAGAAAAGAAGCTTCTGCTTCAAAAGCTTGAACCGGAACGGCCGTTGCTTCTTGAACAGAATAAAAGCACAGGGGACTGTCTGGTTACTGCGGACGATCTGTGTTTTTCATACGATCAGGAGCATTTGATTCTTAAGAATATAAGCTTTCGCATATTCAAAGGCGAAAGAATCTGGCTGAAGGGAAAGAACGGCACCGGAAAAACGACACTATGCAGGCTGTTATGTCAGGAGCTGCCAAGTGATTCCATTCGATTTGCTCCCGGTGTAATGGTAACACTGGTGAATCAGGAACTTGATTTTGGCTGCAGTTATGCAAAAGAACTGTTTATAAGCAGGCAGGAGGATAGAACAGAAGAGGACCGGAATCAAAGATACAAAAAGTTTCAGAAAATCTGCTATCTGTTCGATCTCCCCAATGGGTTTGAGAGCAGGCCGCTCGAAACATTGAGCAGCGGAGAACAAAAAAAGATAGAGATGGCTGTTGCGCTGTCTGGAGAAAATCATCTGCTGATTCTTGATGAGCCCTTTAATTTTATGGATGCGAATTTCAGGGAGCAGCTGCTAAAGGCAATAAAGGATAGCAGGACGACAGTGATTTTTACAGAGCATAATGAAGGCATTGGAGAGATTGCTACAAGAGTCATTGAGTTTCACTGATATCAAAAGAATGAACCATAAAGCAAGTGTAAATTTACAGATATTCACAACGGAAAGGATTTATAATGGAAATAGTGAAAAACATAAAAGAAAATGATACCTTAAGAAACAGCTTTTACAGTCTGGCTGAAAATACATTCGGTATTGATTTCAAAAGCTGGTATGATCACGGCTTCTGGACAGATGCCTATCAGCCGTATGTCATGGCAGAAGACGGCAGGGTCATATCCAATGTATCTGTTAATCATATGACGATGGTCTTTGAAGGAAGAGTGTTAAAACTGATCCAGCTCGGCACGGTCATGACAGACAAAGATTACAGAGGACAGGGACTTAGCAGGAAGCTGATGGAAGAGATCATGAAGGAATATGAAGGAAAGCAGGATGGAATATACCTTTTTGCCAATGACAGCGTGCTGGATTTTTATCCAAAGTTCGGGTTCGTAAAAGCACAGGAATATAGTTATGAAAAATCACCTGTAACTCAAAATAAAGCAAATATACAGCGCACAGAACTTTCTGGTAATATGGCTTCTTCCATGGTGCGGCTGTCTATGGAAAATGAGAAAGACTGGAAGCATATGAAAGATATTATTGCAGAAAGCAGACCATTTTCGCGGTTTGGGATGGCCGATAACACAGGATTATGGATGTTCTATCTTTCAGGTCATATGAAAGACTGTGTATATTATTCAGAAAAGACAGAAACCTGTGCAGTTTTGGAAGCTGCAGGAGAAGACCTGCTGCTTCATGCTTATTTCTCAAAATCAGAGGTTACACCTGAGCAGGTGATGGAAGCTTTTGGCTTGGAGAACAACAAGGTAACGCTTATGTTCACTCCGTTAGAAACAAAAGGTCATACAGTAACAAAGCTGAGAGAACATGATACGACCCTGTTTGTAAAGGGTATGAATATTGCATGGGAGAAAGAAAAGATCAGATTTCAAAGTCTGTCTCATGCATAAAGACAAACAATAAGTTATGAACTGAAAGAGACAAACTGAAAGAGATAAGCTGAAGGAGACAAACAGAAAGAAACAAGCTGAAAGAGACAAACAGAAAGAGCAGTCCGGCCATGAAACGCGGCAAGACTGCTCTTTTTGGCGGAATAAATGGGCAGAGTATTGAACAGATAAAACTATTGCAGATATATTACTTAAAAAAGGTACTGACAAGAGATGAACCAAGAATAAGCAGTAAAAAGGCCGGTGCAACGTACTTAATGATAATGGTATAAAGTTTTTTGCTTTTAAAGCTTTCTGCTTTTTCAACTTCTTCTGATATAATGTCTGTTTTAACTACATAGCCAACAAAGATACACATCAGTAATGCGACGATCGGCATCAGCACTGTATTACTGATAAAATCAAAGAAGTCCAGGAACTGCATGCCAATGATCCTGATATCCGCCCAGATTCCGTTGCCAAGAGTCGAAGGCAGTGCAAGTAAAAAAGAGAATAAGGCAACAATTCCGCATGCAGTAATGCGTTTCAGGTGCAGTTTGTCTTCAATGAAGGAAACTATAGTCTCCATCAGTGAAACAGCGGAAGTCAGTGCTGCAAAGAAAACCAGTAGAAAAAAGATGGCTGCGAATAATGTTCCAAGCTTCATGCCCGAGAATATCTTTGGCAGTGTGATGAACATAAGACTTGGACCTGCAGTCAGCACAGATTCTTCATTTCCTGAAAAGGTGAATACAGCAGGAACGATGATCAGTCCGGAGATGAAAGCAATGGCTGTGTCAAATATCTCGATCTGTCTGACGCAGGATTCGATTTTTTCTTCCTTTTTCATATAGGAGCCATACGTGATCATTATACCCATGGCAAGGGACAGTGAGTAAAATAACTGACCTGCAGCTGCAAGAACTGCTTGAAAGGAGAACTTTGAAAAATCAGGAGTTATGTAGTATACAAGACCGCGTAAAGCACCAGGCACAGTCAGGCCGTATATTGCTATGACAACTGACAGTACCACAAGTACAGGCATAAGGATCTTACTGAATTTTTCAATGCCCTTTTGTACACCCAGTGCGACAATGACAGCAGAAGCAAGAAGAAAAACGGACAGATAAAGGATTGGCTGACCGACACCGCTGATGAATTCTGTAAAGTACGTCGTCGGATCGGCAGCACCGTAGGAATTTGAAATGTATGCAGCCATGTACTTTACGACCCAGCCGCCGATAACACAGTAATATGGAAAGATGATGATTGGCACCAGTGCTGTCAGGTATCCCAGAAATGTAAACTTTTTGTGGAGGCTTCCATAGGCCTCCAGTACATTTTTGCCTGTCTTTCTTCCAATGACTATTTCTGTCAGCATCAGGGAGAATCCGAAGGTTACAGCCAGTACAAGGTAAATGAGCAGGAATGTTCCGCCGCCGAATTTTGCAGCCAGATAGGGAAACCGCCACAGATTGCCCAGACCGACTGCTGAGCCTGCAGCTGCAAGAACAAAGCCAATTTTACCGCTAAATTTTTTCTTATCACTCATAGATAACATCACAATCCTTTCAATTTAATATCCTCTGTGCAGCAGCGATGCTTTGCACAGAGGGTTAGCTTATCAAAAAAATCAGGATATTGCAAGTCATACAGGCAAGAATAGAAAATGACCTGAGTTTTGATGTGCACGGAAAGAGGATAAAACAATCATAAAAAAATTATGCAATGTGTATAAGAAGTATTGCATTAATTTTAAATTAATGGTATTATATTTTCTGGAAACGATACCGGAAACGGTATCAGTAACGTTTCCATATAAAAATACAATGACATAATGCAACGATATTAGTGCATATAGTCAATGGAGAAGGAGAGGACATTATGAAAAAAAGCAGGACAATTGCAATTCTTTTAACACTGATCCTTACGATCAGTGGGTTTACAGGCTGCCAAAATCAGTCAGGAACAGAAAACAGCACAGGGGGAACAGATGCTGTGGCAACACAGGCAGTCAACGGTACAGACAGCACGAGCAACACTGCACAAGACAACACTGACACAGCGAGCACAGCAGTAGATGAAATTTATTTTCTGAATTTTAAACCAGAGATAGCTGAAGTTTATGATTCCATTGCAGCAGATTATGAAGCAGAGACAGGCATCAAGGTCAAAGTCGTAACAGCGGCGAGCGGAACATATGAACAAACACTTCGCTCGGAAATCGCAAAATCAGATCCACCAACTATTTTTCAGCTGAACGGACCGGTAGGATACGAGAACTGGAAGGATTATACCGCAGATCTGAGCGGGACAGAGCTATATAACATTTTGTCAGATAAAAGTCTTGCGATCAAAGCAGGAGACGGTGTTTACGGAGTTCCTTACGCAGTGGAAGGCTATGGCATCATCTATAACAATGCGATTCTTGCGAAATACTTTGCACTCAGCGATAAAGCCACTTCTTATACATCAATTGAAGAAGTGAATAGCTTTGAAGCATTGAAGGCAGTCGTGGAAGATATGACAGCACACAAGGATGCACTTGGTATTGAAGGTGCATTTGCGTCTACCTCGATGAGTGCAGGAGAACAGTGGAGATGGCAGACTCATCTTGCAAACCTCCCGTTATACTACGAATTTAAAGATAACACTTCGTATGACAGTACGGTACTTGCTGGACTTGCTGCATCAGAAATCGCTTTTACCTATGCAGACAATTACAGAAATATATTTGACCTTTATATTAATAATTCCTGCACACAAAAAGGTCTGCTCGGCAGTAAGACTGTCAATGATTCTATGGCTGAATTTGCACTTGGAAAAGTAGCTTTTGTTCAGAACGGAAACTGGGCATGGTCACAGATCAGCAGTGTTGAGGGTAATACAGTGAATGAAGCGGACATTAAATTCATGCCTATCTATACCGGCGTGGCAGGCGAAGAAACACAGGGGCTCTGTATCGGTACAGAAAATTATTTTGCAATCAACAGCCAGGTGTCAGAAGCTGCACAGCAGGCTTCCATAGATTTCCTTGTATGGTTGTTCTCCAGCGAGACTGGAAAGAGCTATGTTGCAAGTCAGCTCGGATTCATAGCACCTTTTACAACTTTTGCAGAAGATGAAAAACCAAGCGATCCGCTTGCCAAAGAAGTACTGGCATGGATGGAAAAAGATGGAATCACATCGGTAGCCTGGACCTTTGCAGCATTTCCGAGTGAGCAGTTCAAGAACGATTTCGGCGATGCACTGCTCGAATATGTGCAGGGCGGTCAGGACTGGGATTACGTTGTGAATACGGTTAAGGAATCTTGGAAGACAGAACGTGCCAATGCAGCACAATAAATATAACAGGTTTTTGTTCTATTGAAATATCAAGCAGAGAATATGCCAGATGCACAGCTGTGCATAGATGTACAGTTGTACATCTGGCAGTAGGTGGAGAATTGTATGAGCAGAAAAAACAATAAGTATTTCCCGATATTCGTTCTTCCGACATTGACAGCATTCTTACTTGCGTTCGTTGTTCCATTTATTCTGGGCATTGTTCTGTCATTCACTGACTTCACCACAGTAACGAATGCAAAGTGGACAGGGTTTGAAAATTATCTGAATGTTTTTTCTAATGGTGATTTTATCAATGCTCTGATCTTTACCGTAAAGTTTGTACTGGTGGCAGTACTGACAGTGAATGTGTTCGCTTTTCTGATGGCATTGATGCTGACCAGAAAGATCAGGGGGACTAATCTGTTCAGAACAGTATTTTTTATGCCCAATCTTATAGGCGGTATTGTTTTAGGATATATATGGCAATTGATCCTGAACGGAATCTTATATCATTATGAAGTGACACTGACTTTTTCACCGGTCTATGGTTTCTGGGGATTAGTCATATTAATGAACTGGCAGATGATCGGATATATGATGGTAATCTATATAGCAGGTATACAGAA
>QKDK01000145.1 GCA_003252135.1 Clostridia bacterium | reverse complement strand
AGAGCAGTGAGAATGTCTCCTGTAGAATAAAAAATATCAGGAAATGTCATGGCACCCAGCACGGTGAACGGTATATATCTTAAAAATGATTTTATGTAAACAGATTTGATATCCTTGCGGAACAGAACCAGCGGTGCGATTCGCGGCAGATAAGTTACCGCTGCCATAACAGCGACCGCCAGCAAGATTTTATGAAGGTTCATCTGCTTTTTCCTCCTTAACCGGAAATATCACAGCGCCGACTGCGGCAGCCAGTACTGCGGCCGTTATGATCCTGAAACCCGAAGAAATAAACGAGAATGCAGGAATATACCGAAGAAGACAGACGATCAGTACAGACAGCGCAATCATTATAAATACTGCCCTTGAATGCTTTGCCGCCGGAATGATGATGGCAATGAACATTCCATATAATGCAATACCAAGACTAAGCGATAATGCTTTGGGCAGTGCTGAGCATATAAGCGCTCCGGCTGCAGTACCAACAGTCCAGCCTGCAATCGGCAGTGTTATCAGTCCAAGCATGAAGGAATAGGACAATGCTCCGGATTCCATTGACGCCACTACAAAAGTCTCATCTGTTATTCCAAATCCAAAAATCATTCTTTTCAGTATTGATACACCTGGCTTCAGCCGTTGAGATAATGACAGCGACATCAGCATATACCGTATGTTAATTATAAAAACCGTAATTCCGATCTCAACAGTTCCTGCCTGCGCAAGTATCAGGTTCGTACCTGCGAACTGACCGGCAGACGTCAGATTGGTCAGTGATATCAAGACAGCAACCCATACCGGAAGGCCGCCTGATACCGCCATCAGTCCAAAGGTGAAGGCTACCGGTATATATCCAATGGCAATAGGAAGTCCTCTCTTTATACCATACAGATATTCACTCTTTTTTTGGTTCATACCTATCCTCATTCCTGCGCATGTTATCTGCGCATATCAAGCTTGAACGAGCAGTCGTGCAAGGCTCAAACTTGTTTTACACGAAGATGCTTAACATGCATGATTTACGCATGTTAACTTCGTGTTTCCTTCACACTTTTCAGCATCCAGCTGACTCTCATCATCGTCAGCCTGTTCCTGACATATGGAGACATAAACAATGTGGTATCCTTGAACGTATCACCAGAAACTTTCTCGTCAACAAGCCCGATATCAGACATTCTGTAGGCGCATCCGGCTTTTTTCAGGATCTTTTCCATCTCTTCACAGGCAGGCAGTTCTTCCAGAATATCAGCAATCAAAGGCAGAGAAACCTGCAGCTTTTCAACAGTAAAGCTATGCAGGGGTTCCGGTGTATTTTCTTTTTGTACGCCTTCCAGTATACCCTTGTCAGAAAAATACTTAATTACGCTCTCTTGCATACCTTGGTACGGTACCGCTTCTAATCCTCTTTTTCTGATTTCCTCTGCTATCCATTGATACTTTTCAAGCACCAGCAGCAGACCAATGGATACTTTTTCTCCATGCAGCGAATCCAATGGTGCATTGATCACTTCCATTTCCCACAGATGTGAGATATGATGCTCGGCACCTGATGCCGGACGTGAATTTCCCATCATCTGCATGGCAAGTCCTGACAGTAAGAGGGCAGACATCAGTTTTTCATATGCAGGTTCCTTACCTGACCTTAGATCATCAATGCAATCTAAAACCTCAGCAAGCGCTTTTTGCTCCATCTTATCAATTCTGCTGCAAAAGTGCTCCCCTGTCAGCAAGGCTGCGATCTTCCAGTCAGCAAGTGCTGTATATTTTCCGAGCAGATCAGATATACCTGAAGCAGTCAGCCTGTATGGTGCCTTGGAAAATACGCGTGTGTCTGCATAAACTGCAATCGGTGCAACTGCAGGCAATGTCGTCTTCATACCATCCCAGGTCATGGCAGCAACTGTTGATACAAACCCGTCAACACTGGCAGCTGTTGGGAAAGACAAAAAAGGGATGCCTTTTTCATGCGCAATATACCGGCTGATATCATGAATCGTGCCTGCTCCTGCTGCTACGATCAGGTCATACTCCTCTTTCCAGTTTTCTTTTGCAAGCGCCACCCCATGATTGTCTGCATGCAGCCCGTCAGAAGGAAGCATCAGTCTGTCGCATCTTTTCTGTAACCCATTCAATACTTCCGACACAGCATGCCACGTATTATCATCGCAAAGTATTACCGGATATTTATATACAGTGTATTTCCCATTTATTAATTCATCTTTTAATTTATCTGCAGCGCCTGACACAATACATAATGTATCAACTGCGATATGGTGCTCCCTCCCACAGCTGCAGGAACCATTATATTCTCTGCTGTCCATTTCCATAAAAATCTTCCATCCTCTCTGTTTCTTTCTGCAGGAACTATCCTTTCCATTCCTGTTATTTTAGCAAAATCCTTTGTACCAAGTGAATTCTTTAATATCTGGTTTTCTTTTATATTTGGTTTTCTTTTATATTTGGTTTTCTTTATATCTGGTTTTCATCTCCTTCTGCCTGCAAAAAACGTTTCAGCAATGCCATTTTTGATGCAAAATAAAAACAGAGGAGAATGCTGAACTCCTCTGCCATCATATCAAAACATCTTCATGAAGTAAACCTTTCCTTGCTATAAAATTCCTACTTCTTTATCATATCTTTTGAAAGTATGGCTGGCTCATACTCACGAAGCTGCGCAAGATATCCTCTTGCACGAAGCTCCTCTTCGATCAGGTCAAGTGTCTGTCCTGAATCCGCTTTTACGGTGTGATAGTGGTATTCCGACGTAATTCTCATCAAAGGTGTTGATATACCGCAGCGCAGCTGACTCAGATACTCCCTGACATCCCGCCTGGACTTGATATTCAAAACTGCACGTATCACATCATATACCTTATGATATACAAAAACATCTTCTACCCATCCTCCAAGATCCACGATCAGATTGAGTTCATCCTCTATCTGTTCTTCAGTATGTCTGACTTTGAAAATCCGGGAAATATCATGCTCCTTTGCCAGTACATACCCATTATTTGTTGACAAAATGCTATGCTGATGCGCGCGAAGCAAAGCTATATCCTGTACGATCACCTGTCTGCTGACTAAAAAACGCTCCGCCAGTTCAGTGCCGGATACCGGTTCTTTGCTGCTCTCAAGGCAGTCAAGTATCTCCTTGCGTCTTGTATTACCATCCATACACAACATTCCTTTCTTCTATTCAATACGGTGCAGGTTCTTCATAGATATGTCCATAACAGGAGCCGCATAGGTTATTGCACCGCTTGATATATAATCTACACCAAGTTCCATATACTGTGCAACCGTTTCTTTTGTAACATTCCCGGAAACCTCTATTTCTGCTTTTTTATCAATGCAGGCAACCGCTTCTTTGATCATATCTGATGACATATTATCAAGCATAATAATATCTGCGCCTGCCTCTAGTGCTTCCTTCACCATCTGCAGGCTTTCCACTTCTATCTCTATTTTTCTGACAAAGGGAGCATACTCCTTCGCCATACGGATAGCCTCCTTCACACCGCCTGCTGCCCCGATATGATTATCCTTCAGCAGGATACCATCTGAGAGGTTATATCTGTGATTATTGCCGCCGCCTGTGCGAACTGCATACTTTTCAAATATACGGTTGTTCGGTGTAGTCTTTCTGGTATCCAAAAGCCTGCAGGATCCATCCTTCATTAATTCAGCCATTTCATGAGTATATGTAGCAATGCCGCTCATACGCTGCAGATAATTCAAAGCTGTTCTTTCACCGGAAAGCAAGGCCCTGATATCTCCCCTGATGAAACCGAGCTTTTGTCCTTTATGAACAAAATCTCCATCCTTTGCACTGAATATGAATTCGATCCTGTCATCCAGAAGTTCAAACACTCTTGCAAAGATCTGCAGTCCGCAAAGGATTCCATCCTGCTTGCAGATCAGCTCCACTTCACCTAGTATTGCTTCGCGCATAACAGAATTTGTTGTAACATCCTCACTGTTCATGTCCTCTCTGAGTGCACTCATCAAAAGAGGGTCTATATTCAATTTCATTGTTATCGGGTCAAACATTGCTTTCTCCTTCCAGCCTCTCCATTTCATTAAAAATAAGATCCTTATATTCAATTTCAAGTGCTTCAATATCCTGATACTTCATCAGGTCTACAATGACCGGTGTGCTTGCTGCCGCTTGTTTTTTAACTACAACAGCAGTTTTTTCACATACCTTTTCGTTACCTTTCTTATGTCTTTCTTCTGTTTCTGTCTCATAATATGAAAGCACCATGCCGCACTCTGCTGCCGGTCTGCTTTTTTTGCACAAGGCTATGTCTGCCGCAGCTCTCTTAGCAAAAACAAGGCTTTCCAGAAGAGAATTGCTGGCCAGACGATTTCTGCCATGAACACCGTTACATGCAGTCTCTCCCGCAGCATACAGCCGTTTCATGGAGGTTCGTCCATTCAGGTCAATGGCGACCCCTCCCATATAATAATGCTGCGCCGGTACAACTGGAATCCACTCCTTCTTCACATCATACCCCATTTTTTTGCAGTGTTCAACGATATTCGGAAAGTGCTCTTCGAGCTCTTTATCCGGTATTGTAAGCATAGACAGCCACACAAAGGGTTTGTCATCCTTTTTCATCTGCTTTTGGATTTCTTTTGTCAAAAGATCCCTGGGCAATAATTCATTGACAAATCTCTCTCCCGCGGCATTATATAACTGTGCTCCTTCCCCGCGGACCGATTCCGATATAAGAAAGCTTCGCTCACTTTTATCCCTGGTATACAGCGTGGTAGGATGGATCTGAACATAATTCATGTCACGCAGTGCAATTTTCTGTTTCAATGCTATGGCGACCGCATCTCCTGTCAGATGAGAATAATTCGTAGAATGCTCATACAGACCGCCGATTCCTCCCGTTGCCAGCATGACATAGTCAGCACGTATTGTTGTCACCAGACTGTTCTGCTTAGTCTTCATCATTGTCTGCCTTTGCTGCTTTGTTCTATCGAGAATATCAATGTCACCCTTATCTTCAAAAGCTGCAATAACTCCAAGGACTGTATTGTTGTCGCAAACAAGATCAAGCATCCTGCAATGTTCAAGTATCTGAATGTTCTTGCGTTTTTTCACTTCCTTCAACAGATGCGAAGTGATCTCCTTTCCGGTTATATCCTTGTGATACAGGATCCGGCTATCAGAATGTGCACCTTCTCTGGTAAAACACAGGCTTCCGTCTTTATCCCGCTGAAATCTTGTGCCATATTGAATCAGGTCTGCAATCACCTCCTGGGAGGAGTTGATCATCATGGTAACGGATGCAGGATCATTTTCATAATGTCCTGCTTTCATGGTATCTTCAAAAAAAGCATTGTAATCAGAAGCATCACGAAGCATGCAGATTCCGCCCTGCGCCAGGTACGAATCGCTCTGCTTGGTCTCTCCTTTTGTTATCATCAGTATATTCATATCTTTTGGGAGATGAAGTGCACAATATAATGCTGCACACCCGCTTCCTACTATAAGAATTTCCGTTTTCATACTTCCCTCATTCCTGCGCTGATCCTTGCGCATATCAAGTTTGAACGAGCGGTGACGCGCAAGGCACAAACTTGTTTGTGAAAGAATTATCTGATTCTTTCACTCTTCCCTCATTCCTGCGCTTATCCTTGTTGTGATTCTGTATTGTAACTTTATGCTCTGCTCCTTACTCCGCTGCAAGCTGCAGCATCTTCATCAGTGATGCAGAGGCTTCTCTGATCAGTTCTTCTGTCATGATGACCTCATGCTCCATGGTAAGGAGTGATGCGTACACTTTTTCCAGTGTGATTTTTTTCATGTCATTACAGATCGGTATTGATTCAGTGAAATAGAACCGTTTATCCGGATTATTCTTCTGTAATTCATATAAAATACCGGCTTCTGTAAGAACAATAAATTCCATTGAGGCTGAGCTTTTGACATACTCCAGTATTTCCTTTGTGCTTCCGGTGTAATCTGCCAGTGCTATTAGTTCACTGCTGCATTCAGGATGAATGACCACCAGAGCACCTTTATGCTTTTCCTTCTCAGCTGTAAGTTCACTTAACTTTATGGCATCATGCACCGGACAGAAACCATCATTAAAGTAGATTGTCTTCTCTGGTATCTGTTCTGCAACAAAATGTCCAAGATGCTTGTCCGGTACAAAATAGATTTCTTTATTTCCAAGCTTTTTAACTATCTTAACTGCATTAGAGGATGTTACACAGACATCCGATACCGCTTTGATCTCAGCTGTTGAATTAACATAACACACAACTGCTATCCCTGGGTGCTCCCTGCGCATGGCCGCGATCTGTTCTGTCGTGACCATATGTGCCATCGGACAGTCTGCCAGAAGATCCGGCAGCAGGACCTTTTTCGATGGATTTAAAATCTTCGCACTTTCTCCCATAAATGAAACCCCGCAGAATAATATGGTCTGCTGTTCTACTGTCTCAGCTCTCTTGGCCAGTGCAAAGGAATCACCTACAAAATCAGCTATTTCCTGAACATCACCATCAACATAGTAATGAGCAAGTATTAATACATCCTTTTCTTTTTTTAGTCTTATGATTTCCTGCTTTATGTCTGTTATGTCCGCAGCTTTATTCATCACATTCTCCATTCCAAACACCATACACTTCCTGTTTTTGAAGCTTCTGGTATTTATTGCGAAAGTTTTGAACTGATAATGTTCATGTCAGTTTTGCCTATTATACCACGCATTGCTTATATGTCAAGTCATATATCTTTACACCTGTCTTGTCAGCTTGGGCTATAATATTCAAGAAATAATTTTTCATATTGTGTTGACAAATGTGACAATTTATACTATAATGACTCTTGTCTTCAGAACAAAAAAATATCTGCACGAGTGGCTCAGTGGTGGAGTATCGCCTTGCCAAGGCGAGGGTCGCGGGTTCGAATCCCGTCTCGTGCTTAACAAAAAATAAGTTCGTCCGAAAGGATGGACTTATTTTTTTGTATCAGACAATGGTGATGCCGGATCAAAAAAGAGGTTTTAACTAAAAGATCTGTATTGACAAATATATAGCAGTTCGATATACTATGCATTGCAATATATCGAACTGCTATACAGGAGAGCAATATGAATGATAAATTAAAGCGGGTATATATTCCAATGACAGAAACAGGCTTTTATATTCTGTTTTGTCTGCAGCAGGAACAGCATGGCTATGGAATCACACAACTTGTAAAAGAAATGACCGGAGGCGAAATTGTAATCAGTGCGGGTACAATGTATGGAAGTCTTTCTAAAATGGAAGCTGATGGTCTGATCCGTTTTATCAGA
>QKDK01000295.1 GCA_003252135.1 Clostridia bacterium | reverse complement strand
AAAAATACAATTCGTTTACCATTTCACCGCTGGCTGCCTATGTACTGGCCAGAGAGAATGAGATCAAGTCAGTAAGAATACTGCTTTCTGGTAAACTGAACTATCTTCCGGAAGATTCGATCAGGGAAAGACTGAGGGAGATGTATGTATAAGATAGCAGTGATCGGAGACCGTGACAGTATCTATGGTTTTGCCGCACTCGGACTTGACACCTACCCGGTCAGCGAAAGAGAAGAAGCGGTAAAAACGCTGAAATCCCTGTCACAGGGCACCTATGCGGTGATCTATATCACGGAAGCTTTGTTGGCGGTGCTTGCAGATGAAGTAGCAGCATATGCAACAGTCAAGGTACCGGCTATCATACCGATTCCGGGAGTATCCGGCAATACAGGTGCAGGCATTATGAATGTAAAGAAGATGGTAGAAAGAGCGGTTGGATCGGATATCATATTCAATCAGTAACATGCAGATAAAAAATATAGGAGCAGGTGAAATCAATGAGCATAGGAATTATTAAAAAAGTAGCCGGTCCTTTGGTTATCGCAGAAGGCATGCGTGATGCGAACATGTTCGACGTGGTTCGTGTCAGTAACCAGAGACTCATCGGTGAGATTATTGAAATGCATGGTGATCAGGCTTCCGTACAGGTATACGAAGAAACATCCGGTCTGCGGCCGGGGGAACCGGTGGAATCTACCGGTGTGCCTTTAAGTGTTGAACTGGGACCTGGCCTGATCGGCAGTATTTTCGACGGAATCCAGAGACCGTTGGTTGAGATCATGAAACAGACAGGCAATAACCTGATTCGAGGTGTGGAGATACCTTCTCTGAATCACGATGCAGTCTGGACTTTTGAGCCGGCCATCGAAGCCGGCGCAGAGGTATGCGGCGGTGATATCATCGGAACAGTACAGGAAACACCGATTGTTATTCATAAGATCATGATCCCGAACGGAATCAGCGGAAAGATCATCTCCATAAGCAAGGGTGAATACAAGCTGAATGACACCGTAGCTGTTCTCGAAAAGAAGAACGGTGAGAAAGTAAATATTACAATGCTTCAGAGATGGCCGGTTCGTGTAGGCCGTCCTTATAAGGAAAAATTATCACCGGATATGCCGCTCGTAACGGGACAGCGTGTCATCGATACGCTCTTTCCGATTGCAAAAGGCGGTGTTGCTGCCGTTCCGGGACCATTCGGAAGCGGTAAGACAGTAGTTCAGCATCAGCTTGCAAAATGGGCGGAAGCTGACATCGTTGTTTACATCGGCTGCGGTGAGCGCGGAAATGAGATGACAGACGTTCTGACTGAATTCCCGGAACTGAAAGATCCAAAGTCTGGGTATTCGCTGATGGAACGTACCGTACTGATTGCCAACACCTCTGACATGCCGGTTGCTGCACGTGAAGCCTCTATCTATGTAGGTATCACGATTGCAGAATATTTTCGCGATATGGGATACTCTGTTGCCCTGATGGCAGATTCTACATCCCGCTGGGCAGAAGCACTTCGAGAGATGTCTGGTCGTCTGGAGGAGATGCCGGGTGAAGAAGGTTATCCGGCATATCTTGGAAGCCGTCTGGCACAGTTCTATGAACGCGCAGGACGTGTACTTTCCAATGGTACAGAGAACAGAGAAGGAGCCCTTTCGGTTATCGGAGCGGTTTCACCGCCCGGTGGTGATATATCAGAGCCGGTATCCCAGGCTACTCTTCGTATTGTTAAGGTGTTCTGGAGCCTTGACGCGAGTCTTGCCTATAAGAGACATTTCCCTGCGATCAACTGGCTTACAAGCTATTCTCTGTATGTCAGCAACATGGGAAAATGGTTCAATTCCAATGCAAATGAAAAGTGGAATGACAGCCGCGGCAGACTGATGAGCCTGCTCAGTGACGAAGCGGGACTTCAGGAAATCGTACAGCTTGTCGGTATGGATGCGCTTTCCGCTCCGGATCGTCTGAAGCTCGAAGCTGCAAGATCCATCCGTGAGGACTTCCTGCATCAGGATGCCTTTCATGAGGTGGATACCTATACCCCTCTTGAAAAGCAGTTCTTAATGATGCAGCTGGTGCTGCAGTATTATGATGTTTCAACAGAAGCCTTAAAGAAAGGTGTGAATATCGAACCGCTTGTTTCTGTTCCGGTACGTGAAAGAATCGGTCGCTTCAAATATACGCCGAATGAAAAAGTGCAGGCAGAGTTTGATACCATCATCAAAGAATTATATCATGAGATCGACGAACTTGTCGGAAAGGAGGATTAGTACATGCCAAAGGAATACAGAACAATTCAGGAAGTGGCAGGTCCTCTTATGCTGGTGCAGGGAGTTGAAAATGTTGCTTACGATGAACTTGGTGAAATAGAGCTTGCAAGCGGTGAAACAAGGCGCTGCAAGGTACTTGAAATTGATAAGGGAAATGCACTGGTGCAGCTTTTTGAGAGCTCGACCGGTATCAATCTTGCACTTAGCAAGGTACGATTCCTTGGAAGAAGTATGGAGCTTGGTGTTTCAGAGGATATGCTCAGCCGTGTATTTGACGGACTTGGCCGTCCGATCGATAAAGGACCGGAGATCCTTCCAGACAAACGTATGGATATCAATGGTCTGCCGATGAATCCGGCTGCCAGAAACTATCCGCAGGAATTTATACAGACTGGTGTATCAGCAATTGACGGTCTGAATACTCTGGTTCGCGGACAAAAGCTTCCTATCTTCTCCATGAGCGGTCTTCCGCATGCAGAACTTGCCGCACAGATCGCACGTCAGGCTAAAGTTCGCGGGACCACAGAACCTTTTGCCGTTGTATTTGCTGCCATGGGTATTACCTTCGAAGAAGCGAACTTCTTTACGGAAAGCTTTCGCGAAACAGGTGCTATCGACCGTTCTGTCATGTTCATCAACCTGGCCAATGACCCGGCAGTAGAACGTATAGCGACCCCTCGTATGGCATTGACCGCTGCAGAATACCTGGCATTTGAAAAGGGAATGCACGTACTTGTTATTCTGACCGATATTACGAACTATGCCGATTCTCTCCGTGAGATATCAGCAGCCCGTAAAGAAGTTCCTGGGCGTAGAGGATATCCCGGTTACATGTATACTGACCTTGCTTCCCTGTATGAACGCGCAGGACGTCAGAAAGCTAAGAACGGCAGTATCACGATGATTCCGATCCTGACCATGCCGGAAGATGACAAGACCCATCCGATTCCTGACCTTACCGGTTATATCACGGAAGGACAGATCATCCTAAGCCGTGAATTATTCCGTCAGGGAATCACACCGCCTATTGATGTTCTTCCTTCTCTGTCCCGTCTGAAGGATAAAGGTATCGGTGCTGAAAAGACAAGAAAAGACCATGCCAATACCATGAACCAGTTATTTGCTGCCTATGCACGCGGTAAGGAAGCAAAAGAACTTATGGTAGTGCTCGGAGAAGCAGCGCTTACAGAAATAGACAAATTATATGCGGCATTTTCCGATGCTTTTGAGCAGGAATATGTATCACAGGGCTATCTTGCGAACAGAAGCATAGAAGAGACCCTCGATCTTGGCTGGAAGCTTCTTCGTATCCTGCCTAGGACCGAGCTCAAGCGTATCAGTGACAAATTACTGGATGAATACTACAGCAAGTAATCGAAAGGAGGGACAGCTTTGGCAAAAACACAGGTGAATCCGACCCGTATGGAGCTGACCAAGCAAAAAAGAAAGCTTGTTACGGCAAAGCGCGGACATAAGCTTTTAAAGGATAAACGTGATGAGCTGATGCGTCAATTCCTTGATCTTGTCAGAGAGAATAAAGCACTTCGTGAAAAGGTTGAAGCAGGCTTAAGAAGAGCCAACGGAAATTTTGTTCTGGCACGTGCAGGAATGGAAAATGAAGCAATGAATGTTGCTTTGATGGCACCGAGACAGGAAGTATACCTTGAGATGACAACAAAGAATGTCATGAGCGTGGATATCCCGGTCTTTGAATACAGTACCAGAACAACAGATCCAAACGATATCTACTGCTACGGTTTCGCTGCAACCTCCAGTGATCTGGATGATGCGGTAAAATCCCTGGCAGACCTGCTCCCTGAAATGCTCCGTCTTGCGGAATGCGAAAAATCCTGTCAGCTGATGTCGATCGAAATCGAAAAGACAAGACGAAGGGTAAATGCGCTGGAACATGTAATGATTCCGAATATGCAGGCTAACATCAAGTATATCAAGATGAAGCTTGATGAAAATGAGCGAAGCACCCAGATCAGACTGATGAAAGTCAAAGATATGATGCTTGAACAGGCACATCACTACAAAGAACATTCTGCAGCTGAATCCTGAAGCAGATAATCAAAAATCCCTGTGAGCCGAAAACCGGTTCACAGGGATTTATCAATTGGTGCGATGATCATTGCTTTCCGTCATAAAATGCTGCAAAGCTCCTGACTTTCTAAATAGTGAAGGAGTGGTCCTGTAATGCTTTTTAAATTGTTTGATAAAGGAAGGACTGTCTGCAAAGCCGCAGGAGCAGGCAACCGCATTTACTGTCATATCGGTTTCTGTCAGCAGTCGGCAGGCGATGCTTAAACGGTATCGGATCAGAAAGTACTGCGGGGATATATTCTGATACTGTGAAAATAATTTATAAAGATATGTCCTGTCAATATGCAGATAATTAGCAATGTCCTGTATTCCAATAGGGTGTGCATAATTATGCTGTATATACTGAATGGCTCTTTCAATGTGATCCGCTGTTTTTGAAAGTTCACTTTCCTCATTTAACAGAAAATAGGAAAAGAAACGATACAGGCAGCTTTTATCCAGATATTCATTGCGCGATTTTAAAAGAAAAGAAGTAAGCAGTTCCTGCATGCACTGCTGTATGGTTTCATCATTCGTATGAAGAATCAGCTGATTCTCTGAGATGCCGCATCTGTGCAGGATGGCAGGAATCTCCGGCCCGTCAAAGCTGAACCAGGCATATTCCCAGGGGTCATTTTCATCAGCGGTATACACGGTGCTTTCCCACGGCAGAATCAGAAAAGCATCACCGCCAGAGAGCTGATGGATTCTCTTTTTTTCGTAATAAATGCCTTTTCCGCGAATAACATAATGGATCAGATAATGCGGCCGAATGGCAGGTCCGAAGGTATGTCCGGGGTCACAGGCTTCCTGCCCGCAGTAAAAAATAGACATTTCTTTTGCCTGTATCGGTTTTATTGATGCATTGCCAATGGGCATGGTTCTGTTCCCTGCAGTTATCATAAGAAGACTCCGTTTCGCACTTTATTCTGACTTGTTATGTTGGTATTGGAAGAGATGATAAATAATTGAATGCAACATAATGACAATAATAAGAAACATATAGCCATCGCCTGGAACATGAGTATACCGTATAATAAAAAAAAATACAAGAGGTTCTGATCAAGAACTTTTCAGGAGGAGAACATGGTTAAGATTACTTTTATGGGTGCAGGAAGTACTGTATTTTCAAGGAATGTACTGGGAGACTGTATGTGTACAGAAGCTTTGCGTGATGCAGAGATCGCACTCTATGACATTGATGAGGTAAGATTGGAGGAATCGGAGATTATTCTTCGGGCAATCAACAAAAACACAAATGAAAGCAGAGCCACGATCAAAACCTATCATGGTGTAGATAATAGAAAAGAAGCTTTGCGTGGTGCTGATTTTGTTATTAATGCGATACAGGTCGGAGGCTATGATCCCTGTACCATCATTGACTTTGAAATTCCAAAGAAATATGGTGTCAGACAGACGATTGCTGACACACTTGGTATAGGCGGCGTTATGAGAGGTCTTCGGACAATTCCTGTCATGGAAGCCTTTGCCAGAGATATGGAGGAAGTGTGCCCGAATGCCTGGCTTTTAAATTATACGAATCCGATGTCGATCCTGACGGGTTATATGCTGCGGTATACTTCTGTTAAAACAGTAGGACTGTGCCACAGTGTCCAGGTCTGTTCGGAGGGACTTTTGAAGGGACTTGTTATGGAAGATTCCATGGAAGGAAGAACAGAACTGATTGCAGGAATCAATCATATGGCGTGGCTGCTGGATATCAAGGACAAAGACGGCAGAGATCTGTATCCAGACATTAAGAAAAGAGCAGCAAAGAAAAATGCAGAAGAAAAGCATAATGACATGGTGCGCTATGAATATATAAAACATCTGGGATATTACTGCACGGAGTCCAGTGAGCACAATGCAGAATATAATTCATTTTTTATAAAGAGCCATCAGCCTGAACTGATCGAAAAGTTCAATATTCCATTAGATGAATATCCAAGACGTTGTATCAATCAGATCAGCGGATGGGCAAAAGAAAAAGAGGATATTCTGAAAGGCGGAGAGATCACACACGAAAGATCGAGAGAATATGCGTCTTATATAATGGAAGCAATCGTTTTGAACAAACCGTTTAAAATCGGAGGAAATGTATTGAATCATGGACTTCTTACCAATCTGCCGGCAGATGCCTGCGTTGAGGTTCCCTGTATGGTGGATGCCTCCGGTGTTAATCCCTGCCATGTCGGGGCTCTTCCGGTTCAGCTTGCAGCCATGAATATGACAAATATTAATTGTCAGTTGATGACTATCGAAGCAGCCAGAAGCAGAAAGAAAGAAGATGTCTACCGTGCGGCAATGCTCGACCCTCACACAGCAGCGGAACTTACGATGGATCAGATCACTTCCATGTGCGATGAACTGATGGAAGCACACGGAGATTATATGAAAATGTACAAATAGAAGCAAAAAAAAGATCTTTGCACCTGCCCAAAAGAAATTGGGTAATGCAAAGGTCTTTTACATTATGATTATATAATTCAACAGACGCAGCAGCTTTTCTCTGCTGACAGGTTTTACAAGATAGCCTGTCATGCCTGCCTGTCTTGCCTGCTGCTTGTCCTCTTCAAATGCATTGGCAGACATGGCTATGATCGGGATTGTCATGGAATCTTCTTTATGCATGCCCCGAATGGTTTTTGTTGCAGTCAGACCATCCACAACTGGCATGCGTATATCCATAAGGATGGCAAAATAGGTATTGGGTTTTGACAGAGCGTATTTTTCAATGGCTTCCTGTCCGTTTTTTGCAGAATCAACAAGAAAACCGGAATCCTTTAGAAAAATCTCTGCAATCTCCAGATTAATTTCGTTATCCTCGACTAGTAAGATCCGCAGACCAAAGAACTGGTGAAGGTCAATCTCATCCAGGGCTTTTCCGGAATCATTCCATAAAGAATATGCATTAACAAGCGACAGTTCTTCTTTTATATCCGGAATATCAAAGGGAAGACTGACAGTAAAAGTCGTTCCGCAGCCAGGTTCG
>QKDK01000338.1 GCA_003252135.1 Clostridia bacterium | reverse complement strand
TTTCATCGTAAGATGAAAAGGTGATTTACGGACAGCAGTTACAGATGTATTAGCTGCCGAATTACTGACTGTACAGGAATGGAGAAAAAAATGAGACGTTTATTCACGGAGCACGAGATACGCAATACCATGGAACTGGAAGGTTTTTGGAATTTTACATGCAAAGACAGCAAAAAGATGTATTCACTTCCGGTGCCGGGCTGCTGGGAGCAGCATCCGGAGCTTGAGAACTATCGCGGAACAGGGATTTATACAAAGGATATTGATCTGAAGCAGGATTGCAATATCAGACTTTTGTTTGAAGGAGTCAGCCATTCTGCTGAGGTTTACCTTGATGAACAGCTGATTGCATCACATTATAATGCCTTTACCGGCTTTGATGCAGTTGCAAAGCATGTTAAAGCAGGCAGCCATCAGATCAGGGTTGTAGCAGATAACAGTTTTTCGGAGCGTTCGGCGCTTCATATGCCTAATGATTACTATACCTATGGCGGACTGATCCGGCCTGTTATCCTGGAAAAGCTGCAGGATGTTTATATCGAGCGAGTGCGGTTTACCTCTGCTAAAAAAGATAAAGTCTGGCAGGGCGAATTTCTGGTGCAGGTGAAGAATCTGTCTGAGAATGCGAAATATATTGTGCTGGAAGCCGGTCTTTTGTCTATGAAGTATAAAAGCGATGTGACAAGACTGGAGCCCGGGCAGACTGGAAATATATTGTTTTATGAGACTTTTGAATCAGTCAGTGAATGGTGTCCCAAAAGTCCGAACCTGCATTATCTGCATACTATAGTATCAACGGTGGATGAGCTTGGCAGCAACAAAAATGTGGTCGATGATCTGATCGAGCGTATCGGATTCAGAGAAGTCAGTCTGATCGGTCAAAAGCTTTGTATTAATCAGAAGTTTTATTTTTTAAAGGGCTTTAACCGCCATGAGGATCAGGCGGTTACCGGTGCCGCACAGTCCCTGCAGCAGATGGCAAGAGATGTGGAGATACTTCTTGATCTGGGGGCAAATGCAGTAAGAGGCTCCCATTATCCAAACGACCAGCGCTTTCTGGATCTTTGCGATGAGAGAGGAATCCTGTTCTGGGAGGAAAATCATGCAAGAGGCCTGGTGCTGGATAAGATGCTGAACCCAAATTTCGAGCTGCAGTGCCATGACTGCATAGAAGAGATGATTCTGCAGCATCATAACCATCCTTCCATTATTATCTGGGGTATCTTAAACGAATGTGCCAGCGAGACAGAGGAAGGCAGAAGGATGTATCAAAGTCAGTATGAACAGATACGCAGCATGGACATGTCAAGGCCTTTGACATCTGCTACCTGCAGACATTTTACTGATATCTGTCTTGATCTGCCGGATATTGTATCCTTCAATATCTATACTAAATGGTATGAGGATGCACCGGTTGCGGAACGACACAATCAGGAAATGGACTGGATCGCAGCCGCAGGAGGTGCAGGAAAGCCGGTCATTGTCAGTGAATTTGGGGCAGGTGCTGTTTATGGCTTCCGCGATACAGCGCATAGCAAGTGGTCGGAAGAAAGACAAAAAGATATACTGGAAGAGCATCTGAAGCTCTATATGGAGGATGAACGGCTGACGGGCATCTTTATCTGGCAGTTCGCCGACTGCCGAGTGACAGAGGAAGGCTGGTTCGCAGTACGGCCAAGAAGTCATAACAATAAAGGCATCGTGGATGAATACCGCAGACATAAGCTTGCCTATGAGATGGTGAAGGATATATTTCGTAACTGGAATAATCAGTGACAGGATTTTGAATGGTTCATGCACGTGAGAAAGCATGAACCATTTTTATATAATGAGCCTTATCTGGTCATTATAATCGTACCATGATACAAAATCTGAAGTCAGTCATATACATAACAAATGCATGGAAATTAACAATAATATTTGTTTTTTTGAATGGATTCAGAAACTGATACTGATATAATAATAGTAAGCAATACAAACTCAGGAAAAGGAGATAGATCGATGCTACAGGATAAGGTATTGAATGCTGCACTCTGCATGTCAAGGCAATGCTGGGAACAGGGAATTCTTGCACAGGCTTTATATGAAATCGGAGATTTCAGCCGGTTAAGGATCGTCATCCGCGATATGATCCTAAGGCAAAGCAGTGATGGGCGGCTATGTAATGTGGAAAACACACCGGCAGTTACGGACTCGGCTTTTTGTATTCCGGCTGTGTATGGTATGGCGCTGCAAGATGAAAATGAAATGTTTTTTTCAGCTGCAAGGAAAAACGTTGATTTTCTTCTGTATGAAGCCGCCGGTGCAAAAGACAGAACACTTTACCATATTTTGAATACCTCACAAATATGGGCGGATTCTGCTGCGTTCTTACCCTATGCACTTGCACTGACAGGACACCAAGAAGCAGGAATGCAGCAGATGAACGGTATCTGCAACAGGTTATATTGTAAAGAGAGCGGCCTTTATCTTCATATGTGGGATGAAAGCAGTATGACCTACAAAAGACCATTGGCCTGGGGCGTGGGCAATGGATGGGTTCTTACAGGTCTGCTCAGACTTTTGCTGGTGCTTGACAATGAATATGAAAAGGAAAAGCGGCATTATTTGATGAGTTTTCAGACACTTTTAGATAATATGCTTAGCTTTCGGCAGAAAGAACATCTGCTCCATGACATTCTGGATGATATGAATTCTTTTGAAGAGTCGGAGAGTTCTGTTATGGTCGCATATGCTGTTTATAAAGCTGTCCAGCATGGTCTCATAGATAAGAAATACTGCAGAGAGGCTGACGAGATCAGATTACTTGTATATCAAAAGATTGACGAATCAGGTCTTATTATGGACAGTGCCGGGTCACCTGGCTTTGTCAGTCCGGGGACATCCACAGAGTGTCAGGCGATTTTTTTAATGATGGAAAAAGCATATGATGATTTAAAAAATGCCTATGAATTGAAAACTCCTGTGTGACATTCTTAGAAAACAGATGCGAATTTCTTAAAATTTAATCGAATTGTTTTCTAGCAGCCCTAAAGACAGCTTGCTATAATTAGTTCGTAACATAAAAACTATTTAGAAGAGGGGTTATATCATGAGAAGATTTTTTAGCATTATTCTGACAGCAATGTTACTCGTGGGAATGTTTACAGGCTGCGGTGACACTGCGGCAAATTCAGCAAACAGCAATGATGCAGCAGCAAATGCATCCGCTGGAACAGAAAGCACAGAGGCAGGTACAGCATCTGATGAGGCAGTGACCATAACGTACTGGGGATGGGATTCGAACTACTATGCACCTATGTTCGAAGCATATACAGCAGAACATCCCAATGTTACTTTCGAACCGACCGCTGTTGAATGGGGCGATATGCTGACTAAAGTTCAACAGGCGCTGGCTTCTGGTTCAGAGCTTCCAACAATCATAGCTATGGATTTGACATTGATTGAAAACTGGAAGGATATGGATGTATGTGAAGATCTCACGACCTACGGACTTGATAAAAGTAAGTATGTAGCCTCTCTCGCAGACATGGCAACAACTGACAGCGGTAAGGTCATTGGTGTCGTTGAGAATGTATGTCCTGCAGGTATAGCTTACAAAAGAGATCTGGCACTCCAGTATTTAGGAACGGATGACCCAGATGAACTGGGGACTATGTTCAATTCCTATGACGCATATGTATCCAAAGGAGCAGAAGTCTATGACCAGTCCGGTGGAACAGTATACCTTTTCCATTCAGGTCAGGCTGTAGCAGAGTGGTTCTATTTTGCCAGTGATATTGCGAACCAGGAAGGGAATACTTTGAATTATACCTCGAAGATGACGGATGTATTTTCAAAACTGATCGCTTTAAGAAATGCCAATGCAGTTGATACCTATCAAAATGGGACACCGGAGGCAAATGCTACTTTTGCAGATGACCTTCACATCTTTTATCCATGTCCTGACTGGGCTATATCTTATTACATTCTGCCCAATGATCCTGAAGGTTCAGGCAACTGGGGCGTTATCAAAGCTCCTGTCAGCTATGCGCACGGCGGAACTGCTCTTGGAATAACTAGTGCAAGTGTAGATACACAGAAACAGGCAGCTTATGATTTTATTACCTGGGCAACCTCAACGGAAGATGGTGCTAAGGTGGCACGTGATGAAGCAGGATATGTGACTGCATATACAGAGTACACATATGATTCCTCTTTCACTAAGAGAAGTGACGAAGCTTTCTTTGGCGGTGAAGATATCAGTACCCTTTTCTACACTGATATTGTTTCTGAAATGGCAATTGCTCCGGCATCTCCATGGAATATATCCATTGTGAACGTTCGTAATGATGTTGCACAGCAGATCATGGATGATAAGGAAATGACGCTGGAGGGTGCATTGGCAATCGGGCTGGATGAACTCAAACAGCTCGTTACCGACAGCAGTATCACAATAGAATAAGGATAGCAGTGAAAGCATAAAAAGAATGAAGGGATGGCTGGCTGTTCCTTCATTCTTTTATAAAAGAAACAGAAATGAGAGTGACTATGAAAAAGAACAGATCAATTAAAAAATATACAGTGTTTTGGCCGATTGTTTTCCTTTCACCTTTTACCATATTCTTTTTTGCTTTTAATCTCTTTCCTATCCTTTATTCATTTTATATGAGCTTTCTAAACTGGAATGGATACAGTGAAAAAACAGTGGTTGGATTTGACAATTATAAAGCTATTTTTACGGTCGACACAACATTCTGGAAATCTCTGCTCAACACTTTACGCATCGGCATTGTAGGTTTTCCGATAGCTATTTTACTGGGGCTCTTTTTTGCAGTGCTGTTGAGCAATCTTAAAAAATTGAAGAATCTCTTTCAGACAGTAAATTTTCTGCCTTATATTACGACCCCCGTAGCCATAGGAATGATGTTCGTTTTTGTTTTTGAACAGCATATCGGAGTTTTGAACAAAGTCTTAACCTTTTTCGGTGCAGACGCGATTAATTTTATCGGAAGCACCACCTATGCTCCTTATGTTATCTCTTTCCTGATCATATGGAAGTGCACCGGTTATTATATGGCGATGTATCTTGCAGGAATAACATCAATATCGGAGGATCTGTACGAGGCGGCTAAGATTGACGGTGCAAATGCGTGGCATACATTTTCAAAAATTACTGTTCCTTTATTAAAGCCGGTTACTGTTTTTCTGATCATAACCAGCGCTATTTACGCCCTGCAGCTGTTTGATGAACCTAATCTTTTGTTTACGAACCAGTCAAGCAGCGTAGTCGGCGGACCGGGACAGACCTGTCTGACACTTGTATGGAATTTTTACAACCAGGCTTTCGGGGCTAATCCCAGAATGGGCTATGCATCAGCATTATCCTGTGTATTGTTCCTGATAATCGTAATAGTATCATTAATCGGATTAAGACTTATGAACGGAAAGGAGAAGGATTTATGAAAAGAAAGCTGTCATCAGTCTGCCTTCATGTATTCTTAATACTCATCTCCCTTGCTTCCCTGATTCCTTTCTGGTTCATGTTTTCAATGTCGACCTATAAAAGTGAGAATATATTTAAAAATACACCGCTGCTTCCATCCAATTATCTTGCCGAGAACATAAAAACGATCTTTGCATCAAATTTTGTAAAATCCTATGGCAACAGCTTCTTTATATCTTCGGTTTCAATGGTTTTTTGCGTTTTAGTATGCGCAATGGTCGGTTATGCAATGAATGTGTATGATTTTAGATTTAAAAAAGCTTTTTATACTTTTATAATGTTAACCATGATGGTACCTTCTCAGATCGGTGTCATCGGTTATATGATCGAAATGCGCAATATCTCAATGAATAATACGCTGTGGCCAATGATATTTATCTGGATGGCGAACGGTTTTGGCGCTTTCTGGATGGTTTCCTTTATCAAGGGCGCACTTCCTTTTGAACTGGTTGAAAGTGCCAGAATAGACGGAGCAAATGAAATCAGGATATTTGCAAAAATAGTAACGCCTTGTATAAGGCCCGGACTTTTGACACTCAGTCTATTGATTTTTCTCTGGTCATGGAACAGCTATATGATTCCGTTGGTATTTGTAAACAAGCAGGATAATTACACAATTCCGATCTTTATCAAGAGCCTTGCCAGTGCATACCGCACCGATTATGGAGCACAGCTTACCGGGCTGACACTTGCTACAATTCCACTGCTTTTATTATTTATCATCGGTTCAAAAAGTTTTATCAGGGGATTGACATCCGGTGCGGTCAAGGGATGATTGTGATATGAAGAAGTCAACGGACAAAGGGGATTTCACCTATGAAGCTAAAAATTTATCTTGTAGACGACGAACCCATGGCTATCAAGTATTTTAAACTGCTGCTGCAGGAAGCAAAGATTGATTGCGAGGTTGTAGGGGAAGCCATGAATGGTGCAAAAGCTTTGCATGAAATACCTGCCTTGCAGCCAGACCTTGTGTTTGCCGATATCAGTATGCCGGTTATGGATGGTCTGCTCATGGCCGAAAAAATCTTATCAGAGAACAGACAGCAGAAAATTATTCTTATGACCTCTTACCGGGATTTTGACTATGCCAAAAGGGGCATGAACATCGGTGTTTCCGACTACATTTTAAAAAACGAGCTTTCCGAAGACTATTTGAAAAAGCTATTTGGAAAAATTGAACAGGACATTATGAAAGATAATAGAGCAAGGTATGTTATGCTTGAATATAATACCAGAAGCTTTCTGCTGACCAGTACGAATGTAATCGAGGACAGAATCTATAAAACGAAACCGTTTCAGCGCTATATATTATTATCGGTAATAAAGCGGCCGCAGGTCTCTGTCAGCTCCCGACTCCAGGAAGAGCACACTGAACTCGATTGTTATAGACTAATGAATCTTTGCTATCCGCAGGGTATTACATGCAGGGTATTCACTGAAATATCAGAAGGAGAATGGTGCGGTATTTTTTTCATTGACAGTACGGTTTCAGACAGCATGGCAAAGATAAAGGAAGCTATAGCAGTCGTAAATCAAGAGATTATTTTAAAGTGCGAGGACTGTGTCTTCATGATATCAAAATCAACAGGGAAATTCATGAAGCTTCCGCAGCTGTATGGTGAGCTTAAAAGTAAGATGGAATATATATATGCATGCAGAGAGCTTGTACTTACAGAAGAAAACATGATGCTGCCCATAAAGGATTCCGCTGTCTTGGCAGAACAACTGATTGAAGAACTGGCATCGGCTCTTGACAATGAAAACACAGAATATGCAAAACAGCAGCTTGATGCCTTTTTTAAAAACAGCCTGTTATGTAAAAATCAATGGAATTATACAGAAGATTTAAGAAGCATCTATCGTTTC
>QKDK01000293.1 GCA_003252135.1 Clostridia bacterium | reverse complement strand
ATTTTTGTCAACTGCTTTTTCCCATACAGAGATAAATGTTACATTTTTTGTATGATAAAGCATACAAAAAAAGCACAGTCTCCTGCGCTTTTCAAATGCAGATCTTTCTTTCTTTGATGACCTGCCATTTTCTGCTCTGTTTTCTTATTTCAGATTGATCGCAGCGATCGTTATACCAAACACAGCTGCTATGGCTGCTGCCAGCAGGCCGTCACTGATAAAGAATATTAGTAATCCGATTCCTGCTCCGCCCATCAGTATTTCCATGACTCTCTGTTTCACTGTTTCCTTGTTCATCTTTTTTGAATTCATAAGGTTTCCTCCTATTGTTCTGCTGTATCTTCTTATGAATTCATTTTATACGACTGGCTGTCCAATAAACCGGACTTACACTACAGTCTGAATCTGCTGACAGCTGCCTGCAGTTCTTCTGCCATTGATGTCAGCTCTGATGCCGAGGCAGATATTTCTTCAGACACACCCGTTTGTTCCTGTGTTGATGCTGTGACTTTTTCTATATCTGCTCCCGATTCTTCAATAACCGCAATCATTTTTGTGATTGCTTCTGAGACTTTGATGCTGGAATCCTTGACCGTATCTACCGAATCAACGACTTGTTTCATGTCGTCTGATACCTCTGACAGTTCTTTCCCTATAAAGTCAAATGTCAAAACAGCATTCTGAACCGTATGTATCCCTTCATCAACCAGAAGAAGTTCCTTTTGCATCATTACATCTGCACCGTCTATGTCTCTAGTTATATTATCAATCAATTCAGCGATTCCGCTGGCAGATTCTCTTGACTGCTTGGCAAGCTTTCCGATTTCTGCTGCCACGACTGCAAACCCCCTGCCGTGTTCGCCGGCTCTTGCTGCTTCTATGGAAGCATTCAGAGACAAGAGATTGGTTTCTTCTGCAATAGATGATATCAAATCGTTAATTTTGCCAATTTCATCAGACCTCTTCATAAGCGCTTTCATGACTGCTCCGACTTTTCCTGTCTGCTCCTGAATCAGATGCATGCCGGCTATCATATGACTCATGGTTTTCTGACCTTCCTTGGCACGCTGATTGACATTTCCTGTTTCCCGTGCCATAAGAACGATTTTTTCTGCCGACTGCACAAGATTTTCATTCATGCTGCCAGCCATAGCACCTACACTTTCAGCATAACTAGTCTGGTCTTGAATGCCGCAGTTGATTTCTTCCATTCGTTCCGATATACTTTCAGCTGTCATCGTAGTTGCCTCGGATGCATCGGACAGCTCATGACTTGACAACCGCATTCTATCTGATGTATCACTGATTCCTTTGACCAGACTTCTTAAGTTCTGCACCATGATTCCAAGACTGCCAGTCATTTGTGAAAGCTCATCTCCCTGCCCTTTTGTGTCCAGCTCGATTCCCAGCTCACCATCTGTTACTTTTTCAATCACAGACTGCAGATTACGGATTTTTCTGACCATTAGATAACTGTTTGTTCCGGTTATCAAAGATGCAGCCATCAGCAATAAAAGACTCATGCCCACTATATAGTAAAGCATTTTGTTAACTTCCTTCAGGTATTCATTTTCGAAAGCAACAATACACAGGACCCAGTTACCAAGCGGCTTGAAGATGACCAGTGCTTTCTGATTACCATCAATACAGCTGAATTCTCCGGCTTTACCTGACAGCAGTAAGCTCTTTTGTCCATTCAGCCCATCTATATCTGATGTTTCGAGTCCTTGTCCTATTGCATCTGAATTTTTACTGTAGATAAAATCACCATTCTGATCAAGCAGAAAGGCATATCCGCTGTCACCGACCTGTATTTTCTCCAGCTCATCATTGATATAATCTATCTTCATGGAAACAGCCAGAACGCCTGCGATTGTTCCATAGCTGTAGATCGGTACACAAGTAACCTCTGCAAAATCTCCGGATATGACGGAAGTCAGCACTTCACTGTGCGCCGTTTCACCATTCATACTGTCTATAAAGTATGAATTATCAGATAAATCCTTGCCGATCAATTCATTGTTAGAATCATAAATAACAATGCCGTCTTTATTCATTATGTATAAGCTTTCCAGATTTTCACCGTATACTTCTCTCATACTTTCTTCTTCATCAGAAAACTCAGCAGAAGCATATCCAGCCAAAAGGCCTGTCATCATTGGTGAATCAGAGATAATGGAGAGCTGTATCTCAAGACTTTCCCTCGTATGTTTTACATCTGCAATTTCAAGATCAATCTGCAGCTCAAGCTCCTTTTTGATCTCTTTGGTCACCTGATTTTCACTGATCAGGTGTGCAATGTAGGTTATGCTGAGCGATACACATAAAACAATACCCACATTGATCAGAATATTTCTGATCAGCATGCTTTGTTTATTCTTTCGTTTACTATCTCCCATCAGGTCTTCTGTTTTCCGGTCAGCGGCTATTCTTTTTTCTGCTTCTTCTTTTTTTATTTTCCCTTTTTCTGTTTTCCCTTTGCTCATCGTTACCTCCAGTACACTTTTTGCCATCGTATCATGTCCCCGATGCAGGCACTCCTGAAAATTTCCTGCATTTTCTTGATACATAAACTTCTGCTGCCCATGTTAAATTATCAGAAGCCTTGTCTGAAGTGTTTCATATTTTATCTTGTTGTTATGGAGGCATTATATCTGCCAGAAAACCTTATTTCAATAGATGTCAGTGAACTTTAACATACTTTACAATGATTATACATTGGGACCTTTGGACTAATAAACAGTTGAAAATTTGTATCTGTTGCAGTAAAAAAAGCAGACGGTAAAATTCCGTCTGCTATGATACTTATGAATACTGTAATTTTAATTTATCAATCTCTGTTTACTTTAACAATATAGGTTGCATATGATTTTGTATCATTTGCCGGTATTTCAAATACGACCTCTCCCAGGCTTCTTATAAGCTCATGGTTCACAGTAACTGGCTTATAGTAATATCCATGATAGTAGTAAGTATGTGTATCATCAGCACTGGACGCTGAGTCTGTACCGTCGACTAGCTCACCTTCTCCGACATATATGTAGTCTATATCATACTTTTCGATCAGTCCTTTGATAACCTCAATATCAGTTCCTGTATATATAGTCTCAACATCAGCCACTCGTTCATTGATGACTTCAGGCTTGCTGCCTGACCCGTCACTGCGCCACAGCCATTCATGTGAATTCCATCCAATAACTGTAGTCAGACCCGTTGTTACTGATACTCTTTCGTGGAATGTATACCCATTGCCTGCTTCCTCGAGGACCACTGCCTCTCCTGTAACATTTTCATTCAGCCAGTTCGTTGCCAGATAATCATCATTTGATTCACTCTCCAAATAAGCTGCAGCATCCAGGCCCTGATACCTGCTTGCATCTTTTACATCTCCAAACCAAGCATTGGTCGCATTTCCAAAATAACAGGTCGTCATACCAAGACAGATCAGCAGGATCACTCCGGTAACTGCCTGTCCCTTTGTTTCTCTGAAGCGTAAATATCTTGTGATGATGTAGCCCATGCAAAGTCCGAACATGATATAAGCCTGATATGTCAGTTTGAACATGGTATTGGCCCGTTTATAATCTCCCGAATAAATATCTTTGACATAGATCACTTCAGGTATCAGTATAAGTCCGATTGCGCAAAGTCCCATGGTCAGAACAAATAAATCAGAGATCTGCAGCGAATTTAGAAACCGGATCATAAAGTTTCTCTCAGCAACTGGGAGTCCCTGTGACAGATCACGATTTGCAGCCGGTTTTTTCTTATGCCCTGCCGGAATCTTTTTGGCCAGAACAATCAGAAAGCTTATGACTGCAGTTACAGGCAGTCCCCAAAGCACGACAAGCTTGTAAAACGGTGATCTGGCTACTGTAGGATTTATGGATGTGGATATCTGTTCAAATGATAAAGTAAACGGAAGGCTGACCAGCTGTGAAATAACAACAATTAAAGCGGCATGAAATAATGTCAGCAGGAACGTTTTTTTCGTAAATCGATATAAAACAGCATTTGAAAATAAAATGATAGCCCCTGATACAACAAAATAGATTGGATTATCCCAGTAGTTGGTCATATGGAACAGTCCAATAAAGAACCCTAGCATCAGAATGGCCGGCTGCAGAATCTCTTCCTTCATAATGACTGGCTCAATATCGGCACCATTCCGTATGAGATCCATTCTTGCTTTTCTTTTCTGCAGCAAAGCATACAAAAGTGCAAGAACCGTCAATACAAAAATAATATTGATCACATGGGCATGTAAATCTCCTAAAACAAAGGAATACAGTGGAAACTCATGGATTGTCTTATCCTTTGTTTCCGGATTATATCCGATATACCGGGTCGCATCCGGAAACCAGTAGCTGTCAACTTCCAGGCCGAACATCTCCTGTATTGACGGAACAAGCCATTTGTAAATTGGGTAATGCATGTTACCTGACAATGAAACTGCGATTCCTGAAATTGCACCTGTAATAACAGGAAACATTTTACCGGAAGCTACTTCTTCTGTCTTTCCCTTCTCTTGTGCTGGCTTGCTGAAAGTGAAATCTTTCGCCACCTGATACATCAGAGTAAAAGGCAGTGCAAATCCAAATCCCGCCAGCATCATTAAGCCAAGATTATATGCAACGCCAACCGAAACACCGGAAATTTTTGTAAGAAACACAATCAGATACTGCCCTACATAATAGTAATTCAGATTTTCTCCTGCCATCCAAAAATCCTGCGGCGGCATATAGTCTGTCCTCATCATACTTGTCATGAATCCATAGTCCATGAATTTTTCTGTTCCATACGCTTTTGGATTAAAACCGCCAAGATATGTCCAGAAAAGGAAAAACACGAAGAAGATAATCTCAGATATCAGAACTGCATTCCATTCTTTCTCTGTCAGGGCATAAACAGATGGTTGATTCTTTTTCTTCTGTTTTATTATTGTTATAATAAGCACTGCTATATTCAATAAAAGACACAGACCTATAGCTATATAGCAGTTTACTGCGGTAAATTTAAATAGTCTGACTGATGCCAGATACCACATCAGCCATCCGCTGAAAGCTATCCCTATTGTTTTAGAAAACAGCCAGCCTCTGTCATGAAATTTTGAAAATATTAGAGAAGATATTGGAAAAAAAACGATGCCCAGTGTCAGTAGGGCAAGCCACCACTTCACGAACACTGTCATATCATCCCCCAAACGTGATATCCCTAATCCGACCGCTATTGCAATAATACCTGCCGGAATCAGCCATTTTCCAAGTATTTTCTTAATGTCCATCATGCTACCTCATATCCTGTTTTGTATTTGCTTTCAAGCAACGATTTATCTCATGAAAATCTTTCAGCGCTTTTTTCCCTATTTTAAATATTTTCTTCAGGTTTATAGAGTTCACTCCACCCTGCCGTGGCCGGAACGTAATAGGCAGATATTTTACTTTTCTCTTTTTCTTGGCAAAAACAACAGAGATCAGGACATTGGAAAGATTATGATTTTCCGGTACCTGTATCAATACTTCACGCAGTGCATTTGCTTCCATCAGACGATATGGCGTATTCGCATCGGTCAATTTGACATGGAAGCACAGCAGGCATACCAGTTTCAGGGTTTTTGTCACTACAATCCTTGAAAACCCATCCTGTCTTCCTTTACGATGACCAATCACCATGTCATACTGTTTTCTCATATTCCAGAACTCGAAGAATTCAGAAGGAAGTGTCTGACCATCAGAATCTGTCTGAAAAATGTAGTCTGCTTTTTGATCCAGTGCATATTTGTAACCAAAAAGAATCGTAGACCCATGTCCGCTGTTAGCTTTGGTCAACGGTATCAGCTGAGGGTATTTTTCTCCGAGCTTTTGCATCTTTGCATAAGTTGAATCCTTACTTCCGTCATCAATGACAATCAGTCTGCTCTCCCCGCCTGTCTTTTCCACAACAGGGTGCCAGTCCCTGATAACCTGTTCGATGTTCTCCTCTTCATTATATGCCGGTATCACAATGTACAATTTTTCCATGGCCTGCTCCATTTCTGCTATTATTCTTTAGGTTGACTGGTATCATATATCGTGGTCATCCATTCACCATCCCCCGTGGTATAAACGGCTGTATAAGTGTCTGCTATAACCTCTTCATTCAGAACATAATCAGCGGATGTCCTGTTATCATGATCTACAATAATGTAACTGATATTGTTCTCCGCTATTAACGTCATAAGTTCCAATGAACTGGAGGCTTCATACATCTCCTTCACCTGCTCGGTTCTGGTATAGGTATCATATCCTGCAGACCATGGAAAATACGGCCATCCCTCATACAGCATCGCTCCTCCCAGAACGACCTGATTTAATGCATAATTTGATGTCAGGAAGATATCCTTTGAAGTTGTGTTATCCCTGATCCAGAGCGTAAGCTCGTCCTCCAGATTAAAAACAAGGTCATTCTGCGGAACATTACGCTTTAATACTGTTATAAAATCATAAAAACCGGTTGCTGTCATACTGACAACAATCAGGATGCAGAGTACCCTTGCCCAGAAGTTTCTGTTACTGAATAATTTTACAATAAAGATAGCAGCAAAAATACCTAGCATCATAAGCGATATCATAATATATTTATGATTCACAGTAACATCAATTGTCAGCGATACAGTGAATGCAAATACGAAAGGAGCCATAAAGGCAAGCATATTGATCTTGCGTATACCTTTGATCACAATAAATGCTGCCATTAGTACAAACAGCGCAACGCCGCAAAGGCGCCATATATAATCTGCTGTACCAAACAATGTCCTGTTCTCAGCAATAAATCCAAAATAATACTGCGGTGAAACAACATCGCCATCTATGAAAAAGCCTGATTGCATTGAGGATAATATTGTGGTGATAACCGCTGTTATCAGATACTCAAGCCGCCTGTCAGCAGCAATTGCCAAAACAAACAATACCATAAGTGCTGCAAAGACTGCTGCGCCATTCCAGAAGGCAATCCCGCCAAGTATCAGACCAAGCATGACCGGCTGCAGTATGTCTTTCGGAAGCCATCCGTCCTTATGGAGCAGGCTGTTCTGTAAAAAATGTCTGCAGCAGCTCGCTCTGTAGGATACTGCTGAGCTAATGTCTGCTCTTCTGATCAGCTTTCCAGTCAGACCTCTTCCAGTGATTTTTTCAAGTTCTGAGTCCCTGCCATCTTCCTTGTCAGTATCATGTCCTGACCCCTGTTCGGGTTCCTGCATCGATTCCTTTTCAGGTTCCTGTTCCGTATCCTGTTCTGATTCATGTTCTGATTCATGTTCTGATTCATGTTCTGTTTCTGGTTCCAATTCCCTGCCGATAATCTCTTCTTTTACTTTATATGCTGTTTCTGCAGTCTGAATGTCATTCTTCTGTGTTCTCCCCACCTGTATGTTGATTTTCTTAATTCTTCTTGCCATATCATAAGGATGCTGCAGAAAGAA
>QKDK01000304.1 GCA_003252135.1 Clostridia bacterium | reverse complement strand
TTTGTCTGAGCCATAACACCATCGGTAGCAGCAACAACGAGGATAGCACCATCCATCTGAGCAGCACCTGTGATCATGTTCTTAACGTAATCGGCATGTCCAGGGCAGTCAACGTGTGCGTAATGTCTCTTTGTTGATTCATATTCAACGTGTGCTGTGGAAATTGTGATACCACGTGCTCTTTCTTCTGGTGCCTTATCGATCTGATCAAAAGCAACCTCTGCGCCAAGACCAAGTCTTGTGTGAAGTGTTTTGGTAATAGCAGCTGTTAAGGTTGTTTTACCATGATCTACGTGACCAATGGTTCCGATATTACAGTGCGGCTTGTTTCTTTCGAATTTAGCTTTACCCATTGTAAAGTCCTCCTTTAATTTAGCTCGTTGAGCTTATATAATTCGTTTCATTTTCGGTCCAATTGCCTGTTGGCAGGAAACCGCCTCATATGCCCTATTATATTTCATAATAACAATATTTTCAAGCATATTTTTCTATGTACTGCGCTTTTTTCGCATACATTACATTAATACTGAAAGCCTTGCATGCATAAACTTTTCTGTGACAAATCACATAAAGTGCAGCGTCAGGTTGATTATTTCTCACCCTTGTTAGCAAGTACTTTGTCTTGTACACTCTTCGGAACCTGTTCGTAGGTATTGAAGAACATGGAGTAAGCACCACGGCCCTGTGTTCTGGAACGAAGAGAGGTCGAGTAACCAAACATTTCTGACAACGGAACATGTCCTCTGATCAGTTTGGTACCGTTAACATCTTCTGTTGCTTCGATACGTCCGCGTCTGGAGCTGATATCGCCGATAACATCTCCCATGTACTCATCCGGTACAGTAACTTCAACACGCATGATTGGCTCAAGTAATACCGGAGCACCTTTTCTCATAGCATCTTTAAATGCCATGGAGCCAGCAATCTTGAATGCCATTTCATTGGAATCGACTTCATGGTATGAACCATCATAGCAGTTCGCATGTACACCGAGTACCTGGAATCCTCCAAGAACACCGGCTTTCATAGCTTCTTCGATACCATTGCCAACTGCCGGGATATATTCCTTCGGAATAGCACCACCGACAACTGTGGACTCGAATTCATATGCCTTATCGCCATTAGGATCCATAGGAGTAAAGCGCACTTTACAGTGACCATACTGTCCACGTCCACCGGACTGTTTTGCATACTTACTGTCAACTTCAACTTCCTTGGTAAATGCTTCTTTGTATGCAACCTGAGGTGCACCAACATTTGCTTCTACCTTGAACTCACGAAGCAGACGGTCAACGATAATCTCAAGATGAAGCTCGCCCATACCCGCAATGATCGTCTGTCCGGTTTCAACGTTCGTTGATACACGGAAGGTCGGATCTTCTTCAGCAAGTTTTGCAAGTGCTTCACCCATCTTATCCTGACCAGCTTTGGTCTTAGGTTCGATAGCAACGTCGATAACTGGTTCAGGGAATACCATGGACTCAAGAATTACTGGGAATTTTTCATCACAGATGGTATCACCGGTCGTTGTAGTCTTGAAACCTACAGCTGCTGCGATATCTCCAGAGTAAACCTTTTCAAGTTCTTCTCTCTTGTTAGCATGCATCTGAAGGATACGTCCAACACGTTCTTTTTTATTCTTTGTAGCATTCAGTACATAGGAACCGCTGTTCAGTGTTCCTGAATATACACGGAAGAATGCCAGCTTACCAACAAATGGGTCAGACATGATCTTGAATGCAAGTGCAGCGAAAGGTTCTTCATCAGAAGACTTTCTGAAGATCTCATTGCCTTCATCATCAACGCCTCTGATATCAGGAATATCAGTAGGTGCAGGAAGAAACTCAAGAACTGCATCAAGTAATTTCTGTACGCCTTTGTTCTTGTATGCGGAACCGCAAAGTACAGGAATGATCTTAACATCGATGGTTGCTTTACGTAATGCTGCTTTCAGATCCTCTGTAGAAGGTTCTTCACCTTCCAGGTATTTTTCAAGCAGGTCATCATTGGTTTCACAGATAGACTCGATCATTGCTGCTCTGTATTCATCTGCTTTATCTTTCATATCTGCCGGGATATCGGTGATATCGATTTCATCACCCTTGTCATCCAGGTATAAGTATGCTTTCATCTCGAAAAGATCAATGATTCCTTTGAAAGAATCTTCTTTTCCGATCGGTAACTGAAGAGCTACCGGATTCTTTCCAAGTCTTGATTTGATCATATCGATAACGTTGTAGAAGTTTGCTCCTGAAATGTCCATCTTATTAACGAAAGCCATTCTCGGAACGTTGTATTTATCAGCCTGACGCCAAACTGTTTCAGACTGAGGTTCAACACCACCCTTAGCACAGAATACACCAACGGCACTGTCAAGTACACGAAGGGAACGCTCAACTTCAACTGTGAAGTCAACGTGTCCAGGGGTATCAATGATGTTGATACGATGCTCTAAAGCACCTGGAATTTTCTTATGTTCAAATTCCTGCGTCCAGTGGCAAGTTGTAGCCGCGGACGTAATTGTGATACCTCTTTCCTGTTCCTGCTCCATCCAGTCCATGGTAGCAGTACCTTCATGAGTATCACCAATCTTATAATTTACACCGGTATAGTATAAAATACGCTCGGTCAATGTGGTCTTACCAGCATCGATGTGCGCCATAATACCGATGTTTCTTGTACGCTCTAATGGATATTGTCTTCCAGCCAAGGATATCTCCTCCTATCAAAAGTGACTATTGATTTCGGTATTTACATACCAGTAACAAAGCGCAAACCCCACGCCCTCTCTGCTATATAAATGATCCTACCAGCGATAGTGAGCAAATGCCTTATTAGCTTCAGCCATTTTATGCATATCTTCTTTTCTTTTTACAGCTGAACCCGAATTGTTTGCAGCATCCATGATCTCACCAGCTAATCTGTCAACCATCGTCTTCTCGCCTCTTTTGCGTGAAAATGTGGTCAACCAGCGAAGTCCAAGTGCTTGTCTTCTGTCAGGACGAACTTCAATCGGTACCTGATAGGTAGCACCACCGATACGGCGTGCTTTTACTTCAAGAACGGGCATGATGTTGCTCATTGCAGCTTCAAATACTTCCATAGCTTCTTTCCCGGTCTTATCGGCAACTTTATCAAAAGCGCCGTATACAATCTTCTGTGCAGTACCCTTCTTGCCGTCCAACATAATGTTGTTGATCAGCTTTGTAACAATCTTATTATTGTACAACGGATCTGCTAATACATCTCTCTTCGGTACATGTCCTTTACGTGGCATGTTACTTCCCTCCTTAATATCGGTCTGAAACGATCACTGCAATGCAGCTGATAGTTCTCTCAGACCATTAAATCTACGGTACTCACATTACTGTGTTCATGCACAGGTTAATTTATTCTCAAATCTCACATAATCGCAGCCACTAAAAGACTCTGCTCGCATCTGATGAAATAATTAATTCCGGCATTTACAGCATGAAGCATATTCCAATTATGAAATAGAGACTTCATAAGTAACTAAGTAATGATTATCCAGCGCTACTATATCCGGATAGTTGTCATTTCTTCTTTTCTTTCGGTCTCTTAGCTCCGTATTTGGAACGAGCCTGACGTCTCTTAGCAACACCAGCTGTATCAAGTGTTCCTCTGACGATATGGTATCTGGTACCTGGAAGGTCCTTTACCCTACCACCACGGATCAATACAACACTGTGCTCCTGAAGGTTATGGCCTTCACCTGGGATGTAACTTGTTACTTCAAGTCCGTTGGAAAGACGTACTCTGGCGATCTTTCTGAGCGCTGAGTTAGGTTTCTTTGGAGTTGCTGTTCTAACTGCTGTGCACACACCTCTTTTTTGTGGTGAAGAAGCGTCAATTGACTTCTTGTTCAGAGAGTTAAATGACTTCTGTAATGCAGGTGCAGTAGATTTCTTCTCAACTGTTTGTCTGCCTTTTCTTACTAACTGATTAAATGTAGGCATTAATTCTTTCACCTCCTGGTTTATTTCACGATAAGTGGCTGCTTATGCAGATGACTTCTGCTTAGCTTGCGACTGCCAATGCGTCAAAAAAGCCGCACATGAAGCGCGCAGGGTATATTATACGTGCTTCATGTGCGGTTGTCAAGTCTTACTTTTGGCCTACCTGATAATCCGATCAGGTATTTTCATCGGTATTATGATGAATTGCAATCAGTTTATTGTACTGTTGCAGTAGTTCTGCGGCTGGAACGATTCTGCCAGTCAACTGAATAGAGATAATATTTCTGTCCTGCAGCCATCTTTGGAACCGTAATATAAATACTGCCATCATCGTCATAACGAATGGTCGTCTCAACAATTGTACAGGTGGAATCATACCATTCTGATGCTTTATATATAGAAGCTTCACCTTTTCCTACATACACTTTTGTTCCTCTGAGCACATAAACAGTCTCCGTTCCATCCACCTGGCAATGCAGCACGGTCTCTCCGGCAGAAGGCTGATCGAGCAGCTCCGGCGCATTTGGCCCTACCTTTCTGGCATAGGCCAGAGCTACGTCACTGGTCTTTCCGTCCATTTCAATCCATACATTTACATCTACTCCGAAACGCTGTGCAGGGATAGTGACCGAAAAATCACCTGATGCACTGACTGTTGAAGTGTAAACATCACCTTCCGGTGTTTCCGCGTAAACCGTAGAAAGCGGTACGGCACTTCCTGTAACTGCAGTTTTTCGGTTCGAGAACAGATCCAGCACCGGTGTGTCCAGAATAGATTCATCGATATTATAAACCGTGAAATGCTCCAGGTCGACATTGCCAAGACTATCCATAACAAGCACAGAAAGCGTTGTGTTTTCTGACACCGTGATGATCCCATCCGTAACTGTATTTGCAGTTGCCCATGCCGGATCATAAATATCATCAACATAAACAGGCACATACATGAGTCTTTTAATAGTAGCTTTGCTCTGCAGGCCGGTCACCGTTACAACGACAGGTACATCCTGACAGGTTGGTGCTGTCAAACCGCCAGACAGCACAAGATTGATGCCTTCCTTTGGTGCAACATATTTGCACCAGTAATATTTCAGGCCCTTCTGCTGCTGAATATATTTATAGTACCATCCCTTGGCCTTGATCAAAGCTCCGGAATCAGTCGATGTTCCCAACACAAAATCATAGCCTGCGCTTACTTTTAACGACCAGTTATTATCCGGTGCAACACTGATCGGACCATACTTTGCAATATCTTTTATATAGTCCATAACAATACCTTTACCTGTGTCATACGGAAAAGTTTCATAAATAGAGTCCGCAGCAGCAGGCATAAATGCGTAGCTTTCGCTTAAAGCATCCATTACGATGACAAAGACCTGCGAATCCGTTACTGTTTTTCCCTGATAAGTCAGATTTGTTATCCTGCTGTTCGAAGTTGAGATGACAGATCCTTTAGCCGTATATCTTGCGTCCTTTGAAAGATCGATCTGGTAGCTTATACCATCAAACAGATAGAGCATGCTCCAGTCATCTACGTAACTCTCATTCAAAAGAGTAGATACCTGCGGTCTGCGTGCGGTAAATTTTTTAAGAAGTGTTGAGAATGTTGTCCCCTGTTTTGCATAAACACTGGCACTGAATTCCAGCCATTCCTTCAATTTCTTTCCGGTAATGGTGTACATATAGAGATATCCGCTGTCTCTTGCTTCAGCCGACTCAGAAAGTACTGCTGCAACATCCTTTTCGTCAATACTGCCTGACAGGGTAATATAATCCTCTCCGCTGTCAAGCGAGTTCTCTGTTACCGCAATGACCGGATAATCAGCGTACTTTGGCAGATATTCATGAATATAGGAGGTCGCATACTGCAATTTCGCATTATTGATCAGCTGATAAAGACTGGTGTCTTCCACGACACAGTCCATATTGGTCAGTACGGTGTCCTCTGACAGTTCATATTCCGTTGTGTCGGCACCATCTGTCAGCTGCTTCGCATACGGTTCAAACATTGCGGTTACTTCTGCATCTTCAGCCGTGCTCTCTTTTACTTCTCTAAGAGCAACATCGGTATCTTCAATACTGACACCACTGTCTGTTATGGAAAGCGTAAAATCGATCAGCCCGATCGCCTGTGCATAGCTTCCTGTTCCTACTACCGGTTTGCCGTTCACAAGTCCGTTTGCTTCATCTACGTTGGAATAATACTTGTATGTACCGTCATTAAGCGGAAACATCTCATGTGTATGTGCAGTCACAACCGCATCAATATCATCCAGTGCCGCCAGGCGAGCACCAGCCTGAACAGTCGTGTCAGAGCCGGACAGCACACCAATGCCTCCGTGTACTACAGCTATGACCAGATCAGCCCCCTGTGCTTTAAGCTCTTTTGCCTCAGCGGCAACATTTTCATAAACATCCTCACCGATAATGTACCCTCCGTAGCGCTGACCCTTTGACGAAAGCACTTCTCGTGTAGCGCCCACAACTCCTATGGTAATTTTTACCTTTTTGCCGGCGGTTGTAAGTACAGTCTTTGTTATCAGCTGCCCCGGTTCAAATACACAGCTGTCATCGTCATCCCACTTTAAATTTGATACCACGACCTTATCAGTCATACCAGACTGATTCAGCTGTTTAATAAGGTATGTCCAAGAGAAGTCGAATTCATGATTTCCCAGTGTAATAAAGTCGTACTTTAACAGAGAAAAAGCTTTTAAGATCGGCTGTATCTCATCAGGATAATTAGCCGCAAGATAATCCGAGGAATAATCATAAAGAAAATCACCGGCATCCACCAAAAGTGTGTTGGCGGCACCAGCTTCAGATCTTGCCTGTCTGATCAATGTTGCCACTTTACTGAAACCACTTGCTGCCTCATATTTCTCGACTTCATAATCCATACAGGTCACTTTTCCATGTATATCACCGGTAGCGATCAGACGAAGCACTGCTGTTTTCTGACTTGCAGCCTCTGATGCATATCCGTTATGTACTGCGAATCCCATGCTGACCGCAAAAAGAGCTGCTGCAATCACTACTCTTTTTTTCATTTTTTTTCTTTTACTGTTTGATTTCATTTTACTTTGCCTCCCATTACGAGCCGTCATTTTGTCAGTCCTTTTGTTCCCCACTCATGACAGAAAGGTTCACTGATGTAATAATTCGGTAAAGTCATGATAAAAAACATCCTTGTCAAACACATGGCAGAAGTAATACGAAAAAATTAAAAAAGGAAGATCCACGCGCAGATCTTCCTTTCTATATTATTAACTCTAAACCACTTACTTTGTTTCTTTAAAAATTGCTTTTGTTTCTGAAAAAATTACTTTGTTTCTGAAAACTAAATAACTTTACCTTTATTACTATAACTTTATTACTGTTACTTTATTCCTGCTAAATGCTTATAATCATTCCTAACACTAGTAAATAACCGTACATTCATTACTTACTATATATCTCAATATTTATTTTTAAATTTATCTGTC
>QKDK01000375.1 GCA_003252135.1 Clostridia bacterium | reverse complement strand
GGTGAAATCGGGAATGTTCAATGCGAGCGTGGCCCAAAACCCGATGTTCGCCGTCAGCGCCGGGAAGAAGAAGGCCCAGAATTGGTACCGATCTGTCCATCAGGGTCTGACAATACTCCCTGCTGATCCAGAAGACAAACCTTCTGTAAGCCTTTTCCTGATTATGACTGACGGCATAATGATAGATTCCAGGCGGTATCACCACAATATCACCTGATGTAAGAGGATATGTGATATCTTCGATGACGATCGAAACATCACCTTCCAGAAAAAAATAAAACTCATAGTAATTATGCCGATGCTTCTCTACCTGCGTAAAGTTCAGGCTGCTGTAATAGTATATCTCAAAATCCTTGGACAGCATGTACTGCCTTTTACTGAATGCTGTCTGAAGTGTTTCTTTCAATGATGTCTCACCTCCCTCATCCGTCATCCTCCGTCATTCATCCGGATAATAATCAAGAGCTATGTAATGAGCCTTGTATTATCTCTTTGACTGCCGTAAAAATGTCACAATATAATCGTACCATGTTTATTTTTATTCTAGCAGAAAACCGCAACTTTTGCAATGTCATCAGCAATCAAGGCACTTTAATTTTATCATGCAGGCTCTATAATAAAAGCAGGTAACAACTTAACGAATAAATCTATTGTGCAAAATGAGCACAGGATCGGAGAAAACTATGGAAATGACACTACGCTGGTTCGGTTCTAAATTTGATACCGTGACCCTGCAGCAGATCAGACAGATCCCCGGTGTAACAGGGGTCATAACGACACTGTATGACACAACACCGGGGGAGGTGTGGAGCCGGGAGAAGATCAGAAACCTGAAAGACGAAGTGGAGGCATCAGGTCTTCGTATCGCAGGAATTGAAAGTGTCAATGTTCACGATGCGATCAAAACAGGTTCAGCTGATCGCGGCAAATACATTGCCAACTATATCGAAACACTTGAAAATCTCGGAAAAGAAGATATACATATGGTCTGCTACAATTTTATGCCTGTTTTTGACTGGACCCGTACAGAGCTTGCAAGAATCAGGAAAGACGGTTCCACAGTTCTTGCATATTCTCAGGACGCAGTCGATGCCATGGATCCTGAAAACATGTTTGATTCCATATCCTCAGATATGAACGGCACTGTTATGCCGGGCTGGGAGCCCGAGCGTATGGCCAGAATCAAAGAGCTTTTTTCAATGTATGAAAATATTGATGACAATAAGCTTTTCGAGAACCTGAAATATTTTCTGGAGCAGATCATGCCAGTCTGTGACAAATATGATATCAATATGGCCATACACCCCGATGACCCCGCCTGGAGTGTATTTGGACTTCCGCGGATCATCATTAATAAGGCCAATATACACCGGATGATGAAAATGGTCGATAACCTGCACAATGGCGTTACCTTTTGTTCCGGCTCTTATGGCACGAACCTTGCCAATGATCTGCCGGATATGATCCGCTCCTTAAAAGGCCGGATTCATTTTGCCCATGTCAGAAATCTGAAATTCAATTCCCCGACTGATTTTGAGGAAGCAGCGCATCTGTCTTCCGACGGTACCTTTGATATGTATGAAATCATGAAAGCGCTCTATGATATCGGTTTTACCGGACCGATCCGGCCCGATCACGGCCGCATGATCTGGAACGAGAAGGCAATGCCGGGATACGGTCTGTATGACCGGGCTCTGGGTGCCGCCTACCTGAATGGGCTCTGGGAGGCCATCTCTAAAAATGCTTAAGCTGCCGACTGCCCTTGCAACGGGCACCATATAGCACCCGCAATATAGGAACGGTGCAGAAATGAGGAGTATCATGCAATTAAACAATACAGGTCTATCAAATCAGGCAGCCTGGAAAGCTGCAGGATATCAGCTGCCAACTTATGACAGAACAGCTGTATCTGAAATAACAAAGAAAAATCCGATATGGATTCACTTTGGTGCTGGCAATATCTTTCGTGCCTTTCAGGCAAATGTTGCCGAGCAGTTATTGAACAACGGTTCTCTGGATCGCGGAATCATCGTTGCAGAAGGTTATGATTATGAGATCATCGAAAAGATCAATCACCCTTACGACGATTACAGCATCCTGGCTACTTTAAAAGCCGACGGAAGTGTTACAAAATCTGTGATTGGGAGTGTTGTCGAATCACTTGTGCTGAATGCACAGGATAATACATCCTTTTCAAGACTTCAGGAGATATTTACCAGCAAATCACTGCAAATGGCAAGCTTTACCATAACGGAAAAAGGATATTCCCTGCAGAATAATCAGGGAGAATGGTTCCCTGCTGTTGCAGAAGATATGAAATCAGGCCCTGTCAGCCCTGTCAGTTACATTGGAAAAGTAACCGCTCTTTTGTATGCCAGATTTAAAGCCGGACAACTGCCGATGGCCATGGTCAGCATGGATAACTGTTCGCATAACGGAACAAAGCTTTATCAGGCAATCACTGCCTTCTCACGGGAATGGGAGAACAATGGGCTTGCCGCAAAAGGTTTTTATGCCTATACTTCTGATGCAGCAAAAGTTTCCTACCCATGGACAATGATCGATAAGATCACCCCGCGTCCAAGTGAAATCGTTGAGCAGATGCTAAAAAATGATGGCTTAGAAGACATTTCACCTATTGTAACTTCAAAAAACACCTTCATAGCACCCTTCGTTAATGCAGAAGAATGTGAATATCTGGTCATTGAAGATCTGTTCCCGAATGGAAGGCCCTCCCTGGAAAAGGGCGGTATCATGTTCACAGACAGAGAGACCGTGGATAAAGTGGAAAAGATGAAGGTATGTACCTGTCTTAATCCGCTGCACACTGCACTTTCCGTTTATGGCTGCCTTTTAGGATACACACTGATTTCAGATGAGATGAAAGATAACGCCTTAAGAAAACTGGCAGAAGGTATTGGATATACGGAAGGTCTGCCTGTCGTTACAGACCCCGGTATTCTGAATCCAAAGGATTTTATAGATACTGTTGTCAATGTACGCCTTCCAAACCCTTTCATGCCGGATTCACCTTGGCGTATTGTCACTGACACCTCTCAAAAGCTCGCTATAAGATTTGGTGAAACTATAAAATCTTATCTTGCATCACCTGTACTTTCAGTATCATCACTAAAGCTGATTCCTCTGGTATTTGCAGGATGGCTTCGATATCTGATGGCCGTTGATGATCTTGGGAGACCCTTTGAACTCAGCTCAGATCCAATGCTGTCAACCATTTGCCCCTATCTTTCCGGTATCGTGCCAGGGGAGACCATTGATGCAGCAAAAGTCCTTGCACCGATATTAAAGCACAAGGATATCTTTGGTGCAGACCTGTATGAAGCAGGCATGGACGGCATCATCTGTGACTACTTCACAGAACTCGTCTCTGGTCCCGGTGCAGTCAGAAGAACACTGGAAAAATACGTTTTATAATATAACAGTAAAGCTGACCTTCGTGTGCTTCCTTTCTCCTGCTCCAAGAACACAGAGCCCCGAAAGCTCTTCATAGCCTTTTGTGAAAAGGTTGATGGCATCAGTCGAACAGCTCTGTGGCTCTATACATAAAAACGGAGCATCCAAAGGGGTATAGACCACCATATGCGAGAAGAAATCACTTGCATTGACAGATATTTTCAAAGTATCATCCTGGATTAATGCTTTGGGATTTCCTTCTTTACACAGATACACATCATCCAGTTCAAAATCTCTTGACCTTCGTCTGGTACGAAGGTCAAATTTTGTTTTTTCGGTCCTGATCAGCTTGCCGGTCGGCAGAAAAGCCTCATCCTTCTCCATGACAGTATCTGCATCCATGATGATCTCAGCTTCTTGCATATTCAGATGAAAGAACGGATGAAGCGCAATACCAAAAGGCATACGGTTCCTGCCCAGATTGCACACCTCGAACTGATAATTCAGGCAGTGACTGCTGACGCTAATGGTAACACTGAGTCTGCAGTGATACGGGTATAGAGAGTACAGGGCATCTCCCGGTGCTATCTCAATATATGCTGTCACCCCCGCTTCCTCGGCGTTCGAAAACATACGCGTTACAGTAAATGCACTGTTTTTCACCAGTCCATGCATCACTGCATCTGACTGTACACCTTCAAAAGTAAATCTTTGATCCCTTGTTCGGTTCGGCGTCGGAAAAAGAATCGGAATACCATATGTCCTTTTCTCTTCAAACCGCTCCTTCTGAAATGGGATGATTGTTTTATCCTTGTATTGAAGCATACAGACATTGCATCCGTCTTCTGTATTGACACAGGCTTTAAAATCCTCAAGGGTCAGCAAAATCAGGTTCACACCATGCATATTGATTTCTTCTGTTTTACCCATCATCTGATAAACTCATCTCTTTTTGGGTTAAATACATCGACTAATTTCCCTTTTTCAAGGCAAAGAACATGATGAATAACTTCACTCGGCATATATACGCTGTCTCCCTGCTTAACGATCCTGCTCTCATCATTGACGGTAAATTCAAATCTTCCTTCTGCTATATAGGTCACCTGCAGATGCTTATGCGAGTGCGCATTGCCTTTTGCTCCCTTTTCAAAGGTGATCTCACACATCATCAATTCATCGGAATAGGCAAGCACCTTTCTGCTGACTCCCTGTTCGCAGGGAACTTCTTCCTGTTCTTCATTCAATACGAACATAATCTTCCTCCTTTATTCAACATATTGCGTCGGATCATCGTGCATGATAAATTCAACCGTCAGTTCCTTCGTCCGCAGTATCAGTTCATCCTGCGCAAACAAAATCTTTCTGCTCTTTTCTCTTTGGATGAATTCATAAAAGCTTCCATCTCTGCTGCTGCCGCAGATACAGACATAAGCCATGCAATTCCCAGCCACACGTTTCTCACAGTCGAACAGCACATCATTAAAATCATTCATAATACCGCTGCTCCATACCGCAATATAGCTTTCCTGTTTTCTTCCGAATACCCAGTGCTCCTCTTCCACGACCTCGTCAAACAGCGGCTTTGGAAAGTACAGGTGCGTAAAGGAGACCGGATGCTCTTTTGGTATGACATAGACTGCCCCAAGTATATTATCGACCTGTACTATGGCAGGAGTGCTGCCATTGCCATACCAGTATCCCGGCCTGATTTCAGGCATTTCCTCACTGCTGCCGCCCGGGTGATTGACAAAAACAACAAGTGCAGGATCAAGCGCAGCATACCACAGATGCTGCTGATAGCCCGGTACTCCGGGAACAAACTGCATGGTACCGTGAAAGCATTCATTCAGTGACTTGGTATAATGATGGCTGCTCTCTTTTTCCTCATTTTCCTCTCGTTCCCAGATTCTGCCCGGTCTGCCGGTTCGCGGAGACTCCACGGAAGTCAGCATGAACTCTTGCTGCTTGTACAGTACTACGGCGGCATTGCTTGTCACATAACGAAAGCTTCCCATCTGATCCATGAGTGTTTTAGCATCTTCCGGCATTCTGTAGCTGCTCGTTGCAAGACAGCTTGCCCATTCACTGAATACATACGGTGCTTCAGGATCAATGTAATGCACCAGTGACTGCAGATCCTGAAGATGCGGATAGAGAACCCCGCGGTACACACGCCCCTGCGGAGATATAACAACCTTTTTGAAGCAGTGAATCGCCATCGTCCTGATCAGAATGTCGCATACCTGCCTTGCCATATCTGACAGTTCTTTTTCCGCGTAATCTACAAGGTTCAGCAAAGCAGCAAAGGTGATCGAAGAGTATACCCCGCTGTTAAATTCATCAAAGCCATACTGCAGAACATCCTGCAGCCAGTCAAAAAGCTGCCCCCTCGCTTTATCATGCATTTCCTTTCCTGTTTTCTGCGACCTTATAAATACATCCTTTGGATATCTGTCCCCAAAAAAATATGCAGTCTGATAAAACATCAGAGAGTGATTTTCACTCCAGAAGCACATGGCATCCTGCCCGTCTTCATCCATCCAGTACCGGAAGGACAGCATTGTTTTCTTAAGCAGCGCTTCTGTCTCGTCCTCCTGCGGATATTGCATGATAAATCGAATCAGAGCGCAGGTCATAAAATCTGCGCAGTCCATTCGACGCTCGATCTGTCGAAAGGTGACCAGTAATTCATCTTTGTCTTTTTCTGTCTGTTTTCCAAGATGATATCGTGCCAGCATCGGATACATGGCAAAACCATCCTTCGCCCCTCTTGTGATCGATGCGACTTCTGCGATCTTTTGAAATGTCAGCATGTGATCCTCACGGTCAGGAAGATACTTTATCTTTCGGAGTCCAATCTGTTCAAAGCTTCTTATAAGCTTCTGTCCAATGACTGGTATTTCAATACGAAAAGAAGCATATTCCTTTGGCTCTATACATGTTAGGCCGGAGATGTCTTCGCTTATAAAACGTTCCTCTTTTGTCCTGAAATCAACCGTTTCCCTGTTATATACAATGCAGCTTCCCTTTGGCAGCTCACTGTCAAACTGCAGTTTCCCGCAGGACAGCCATGCATTGTCAAGCAGCTTTGCCGTCTGCCAGAAAGGTTCCATGATTGCTTCATCCGGCAGAGTGATCCTGATTTTATCCTGATTTTCCTTTATGCGTACAGCCACAGATATTCTTGTATCTCTGACACCTAAGGTCTCAAGATAGATAAATAGAGGGTTTATACCCTTTTTTAACGAAAGCCGTATGGATCTGCACTGTATCGGTTTATAAACCGGTCTGTCTATACATCCAGCAAGCTCCTTATTCAGCCATATGGTCAGCGCTCCGCAGCTGAAGAACTCTGCATTCACCTCCATATCCTCTTCGACAGCAATCTCAGTATAGGCGTATAGTTCCACCCTTTTTAAATGCAGAAAAAATGCGGATTTTTCAAGAAATACATTCTCATGAGAATAAAAATAATTCCAGGGCATACCAAGAGCACTGTCTTCACCGAGCCTGACCGGTGCCAAAAGACAGTCATCCTTATGCTTTGCTATATTGCTGCGCAGATACTTTTCATAACGCAGCTGGTTGGTATCGCGCTTTGAATCCTCCAATTCAGATTCTTTTCTGCCTGAGTAAAGGTATTGTGTAATATATCCGTCATTATGTAAAGAAAACATATGCACCCTGCTTTCCGGCAAAAAAGCATGCCGGCAAAAAACAGCTGCTTGATTACCTTGTTATCATTCTTTATTATCATTCAGTATTATCAGTTCTGAACGCTCTTATCCTTTTACAGCCCCTGCTGTCAGTCCCTGAATGAACTGTCTGCTTGTGAAAACATAGATCAGCAGAATCGGGATTATCGATATTGTCGCTCCTGCGAACATTATATTCCAGGCAGCAGCGCCATCCCCGGAGTTCTTCAACATCGTAACACCGACTGTCAGCGGACGTTTTGCCTGATTTGTCATGGTAAATACGAGCGGTAATATATATTCATTCCATCCTCCCCTGAAGGAAAGCAGCGCTATGGTCGCAAGGATTGGCTTCAGCAGGGGAAGGATGACTCTGGCAAAGGTCTGAAAAAAGGTACATCCGTCGATCCTGGCAGCTTCATCAAGCTCCTTTGGGACAGTTTTCATATAAGCTCTGACCAGGAAGATATAGGTAGCCTGTCCGCCTCCGGCTGATATTAATATAACACTAAAAAGGGAAGTATTCATATGTAATTTTATTGCAAGTTCAAATAACGGACGCAGTGTCACAGAACCGACATTTATGAACATGAATGCCACGAATACACCATAGATCAGCTCTTTGCCCGGAAACTGTTTTCTGGCGAACACATATCCTGCCATGCTGCTGATCACCAGCGATAAGATCATGACCCCGACAGCCAGATAGATACTGTTCATGGTATAGACCGCAAAATTCGCTTCATTCCATGCTTCTATAAAATTGACAAAGATCCACTCTTTGGGAAATATGCTGGTCCCGCCGATGAGAAGCTCTCCGTTTGCCTTGAATGCTCCCAGAACAACATAGACCACAGGATATATGGTAAGCAATGCTGCCACGACCATAAACAAAAAGATCACAAATCTTGCAGCTTTTGAACCCTTTGACAGAACAGCCGCGTTTCTTGTTTTTTTCATGTATATCCCCTTTCTTATACAACATTATCCAGTTTGCGCGAAACAAACAGATAAATTGCAGTGACAAGACCAACGATCAGCGAAGCAATGAGACTTAACACGGTAGCATAACCGATCTGCGGCGAGCTTCCTGTCTGTGACCCGAATATCAGCTGATAAATATACAGGAACATGACCTGTGTCCGGTTGTTGGGTCCTCCCTGTGTCAGTACCATAATGGCTTCATAATCTTTAAAAGCACCGGTGATGGCAAGCATCAGGATGACTTTCAGCATAGGGCTTAACAAAGGAAGCGTTATTCTGAAAAAAGTCTGAATGCCGTTTGCACCGTCGATCCTGGCTGATTCGTATACATCATCGGAAATGCTCGATAGCCCTGACATGAAGTAGATCATGTAATTACCAAAGCCGCCCCATATAGCAACAATTAACACCACCCACATGGCAGTTTTGGTATCACCAAGCCAGTTCACATTCTTATCGATCAGTCCTGCAAAACGCAGGACTGCATTCAGTATTCCATTATAGGAAGCGAATATAAATGCAAAAACCATGCTTGATATTGCTGCCGATATAATGGTCGGCATGAAATAAATTCCTCTGAACAGTTCAGAACCCGTGATCTTCTGCTTCATAAAAACTGCCATCAGCAGAGCGAACGGAATGATAAATACAATTTTCAGTCCGGCATATTCAAACGTGTGTACAACACTCTTCCAGAAGGTCAGATCATGGAATGCCCTGACCAGATTATGTGTGCCTGTAAAATATGAAGTAATACCGTTATACTCATAACATACATAACGAAAGACCCATATGAACGGATATACCGATACAACGATCAGCAGAATGACCGCCGGTGCAAGCATGAAGACCGATGCAAAGTCTCCTCTGTTGTTTGCTTTCTTTACCTTTTGCCAGACGCTTATGCCAGGCTTTTCTAAGGCTTTGTTTAAATTTTCTTTCACTTTTTTCTCCTTCCGTTCATAGCGCTTTGCAAATCAATGCACAGGTCATGTTCATCAGTCTGCATTTTTGCATCCTGACTGTTGCATGATATGCCCGCAGGATAAGAAAGAGGCTGCATCACAGCCTTTTTCAAGCCGCATACAGCCTCTTTCACTAATTCATATTGCAGTTATGATTATTCAGAAAGATAAGTACAGGTTCCGCTGGAAGGATGTAACGGATCAAAATCTTCAATTACCAGTCTGGTACAGCTGCCATTTGCAAGACCTCTGGCAAGTGCATCATTATATCTTGTATTCAGATCAGCAATGGCATCTTCTGCCGAGATATTTCCCATAATGACATTCCAGAATACTGTAGGGTACTCATCTCCTTCGACTGTAACAGATGGTGTGGAAGGATATACATCTTCATAATCCTGAATTGCAAAATCAGCAAGTCTGCCAACCTTTGAGCTGTCGATCTTACCAGCCATATAACTGCTAAGCGGAGCACTGTAGCCGCCTTCAAAATAGCCTTTTAGGAATTCTTCACTTGAGAAATATGAAATGATCTGCCATGCAGCATCTTTATCCTCTGCCGAACTCAGCATGGTAAATCCAAAGTTCGGTGTAATACTGAGTGCTCCTGCAACTTCTCCGCTCATGGTCGGGAGTTCGGAAACGCCCCATTCAAAGGTAGTCGGGAACTGCTCTGTAAACACGCCTGCTTCCTGTGATGCATTTCCCCATACTGCAAAGCTGCCCTGTGCGAATAAAGCTCTGCTGTTATCAACGCCCTGTGTTTCGGAACCTGGAAGAACAGACCCGTCAGTATAGAACTGTGCTGCTGTTTCAAGGAGCGGTGCCCAGCTGCTGAAATCATATGTTCCTGTTGTATAATCATATCCGCGATGTGTATAACCGCTCATTTCACCAACACCTTCCAGCCATCTTCCGAAAGGTCCGGAGGATGTGAACCCAACACCGTAGGTAACACCGTCACCAAGTGCTGTTACTTCTTTGGTAAGCTGTACAACGCCTTCGAGAGTATCAGGAATTTCAGTATATCCGGCTACCGAAACAAGTTCGGTATTGTATTCGATTCTGGTTCCTGATCTGACTCCGTTCGCTGCCCAGTAAATTGCGTCATCAATGCTGTTGAGGCCTTCATACATATGGTCATAGACCTCTGTTACTTCCTGAAAAGCTGTATCGGCTGCGATATAATCACTCAGACTTTCGAACATTCCCGAAGTAACATAGTCATTCAGTTTCATTCCGTCTGAAGCAGAAATTGTTATAACATCAGGTGCAGTTCCTGCCTGAAATGCCAGCTGAATTGAATTCTGCCAGTCATCTGTCATAATGGTATAACTGATCTGTACGTCGGTATGGCTTGCATTAAAAGCATCTACCATTTCTGTCATATAAGTTTCATCATGTCTATTGTTTGACCATACCTCTACAATAACAGGTTCTGCTGCCGTATTGTCTTCTGACGCAGATGCGACCGGGGTAGCTGTTGCAGAAGTGCCAGTATCCGCAGTTCCTGTGTTTGCTGAACCTGCATCCGCAGATCCTGTATTAGCTGTTCCTGTGTTTGCCGCACCACATGCCGTAAGCATAACTGCCAGTACGACGGTTAAAACAATGCTCCCTATTCTTCTTTTCATAAAAACTCCTTCCTTCTCTGACCATGTACCATGGTTTTTGCTGTAACCCTGTCTTTGTAAGACTTCTATATCATACTGAATCGTATTGACGTTTGAAAGGGCATATTTAAGCAAGAATGTAACACTTATTTCACTGCATGTGACACTTTTTATTGACAGTGCTCCTCACTTGGCAGTTCTGTCACAGGTTTACAAGAAACGAATCAAACTGCTTCAACTGCTATTTTATCAGCTTTTTGCTCAGTGATAAACATGGATGTTTTTATTCTCATAAAGAATTATGACGAAAAATGTAACATTTTTCTATGATGCATTCGTTAAATTTAATAAAATATGACCTTTTGCTGAAAGGATGGCTATGTTATACTTTATAAATATTCTACATAATCTATTTACTTTTTACTTACATATTATGTTTATTGCACAAGTGAGATTTTATTCACTTGCAGGGAGGGATTTTATGGATAACGCTTCGACACAGATTTCCGTACTGATTGCCGACGATGAAGCTGCCATCAGAAACGGTCTTCAAAGAATCGTGAAGAACAATCAGTATAATGTTCAGATTTACGGAACTGCCTCATCGGGAAAAGAAGCATTGTCCATACTGCAGAAGTTCAGACCGGATATCGCCATCATCGACATTAATATGCCGGAAATGGATGGTCTTGAGGTAATACGATATGCAACCGAAGAAAAGATCAGCACTCGTTTCTTTATTCTCAGTGGGTATGATGATTTTTCGTATGCTCAGACTGCCATTTGTTACGGTGTAAAATACTATTTTCTCAAACCTCTGAACATAGCTGACTTTAAAAAGCAGTTTATTAAGCAGTGCGAAGAGATCTGCTCGAACAGAAATAACACGGGACCAGCACAGTCTCCTTCCATTTCTTCTGTACTTGCTTCATCAAGGGAAATCTATCTGAATCAGCTGATTCAGGGCAGAATTCACCCCTCACGCCATGAAATTCATCAATTTTCAGAAGTATACCATCCTTTGAAGGATGATACATGCTGTGTTGTCAGCTTCCGTTTTTTACCAAACAAAAAAGATGAAGTTCTGGATCTGAACCAGATCAATCAGCATTTTATACAGACAGGATTTCCATCTGTTGATTTTGTATCATGGGTCTTCGACGATGAACAGATCGTCGGAATTTTTCAAATAGAAGACGATAAGTCTGTTGCCTTTCGTCATAGTCTGCGACTATGCCTTGATCAGATCAGACAGACACTCCCTTGTACTGTTGCGGCAGCCATAGGTCTGGTCGTCAGCTCACTGTCTTCCTGCTCAGCTTCCTTTATGAAAGCACAGGAAGTTTTTACCTACCGTATCTATCAGCCGCAGTCTGATATTCTGGATACGCACATCATCAGTAACAAAAAACCGGAATTCACAAAAGAGAACATTGACATCGAACCTGTCATATATAGCATTATACACGGAAAAACCGCTAATATTAAAGAATACTGCAGTTATTTCTTTAAATCACTTTTCTTTACGCAGACGCCTCCGCCCAATTTTTTGTTTGGAATGTGCATGTATCTGGTCATGGAGGTGCAGAAAAAATTACTGCTTTTATTTCCGGATAAAAAGCTGCAGCTAGATGCAAAAATTATGGAAATCAGTACATTGACAGCAGCCGAACAGCTGAATCAATGGCTTTTGTCTACCTTCATCAGCTACAGTGAGACCATCAAGGCAGTTACTGCAAAGCAAAATCCCATCATTACGAAAGCGCATGAATATATCACCGCTAATCTTGAACAGAATATAAAAGCAAAGGATATAGCATCACTTGTCAATGTCAGTGAATCCTATTTTACAACCTACTTCAAGGAAAATACCGGAATCACTTTCCGTGAATATATTCTGGATGCAAGGGTGGAGGCTGCCAAAAAGATGTTAGAAAAGCAGTCCGCCAGCATAAGCGACATTGCTTATAAAACCGGCTATCAGGATTACAGATCATTTTCCCGTGCTTTTAAGAATAAAACAGGTATGTCGCCCTCTGATTACAGCAGCCAGCTGAATGGTTAGTATACATTACCCTGCAAAAAGGTGATCAGGGAATTCACTGCTTGTAAAACAGGAAGGGACACTATGATAAAAGAAGTTATCGACCGAATTTTTAAAACACAGCTTGCTCTGAAAATCTGGTATTACACTTTTCTCGTTACACTGCTCGTGATACTGGCTGTCGGTGTTGTGGCGAACCATTTTTTTGAAGGATATATATCTGCAAAATATATTGCATCGGCTGATGGAGAAACTTCCTATGTTGCCGAAAGCCTTTCGGAAAATTATTACAGCATCATGCAGCGATTTGTTAAAATAACGGTCGGTGCTGATTTTGTCTCGTCTATTTCTTCCCTGCTTGGCAGCAGAGGAGAAAACTATACAAGAATAAATAATTCCATGCAGGAAATCTTCAACGAATATAAAGATATGAGTCCGCTGATCACTTCTGCCATGATAGTCACAAAACAGGAAGATGTCCCCTCAACTTTCTACTATTCTTACTACACGCGGATGGACAAAAGCATTCATGACTGGAGCCTTGGCTTTTCACTGCAGGATATGCATGGTATCACTATTCTTCCTGGCAGCACCATGCCTTATACAAATCAAAAAGCTTCCATACCTGTCGCCATACCCATGACTTATTCAACGGCAACTAATTTTGTTTTAATCGCGGATTCTGTTGATTTAACTGATTTTATGCTGTATTTATTCATGGGGACAGAGGAGGTCAGCGATTTTCTCAAGCTTTACTGCAATGACAATACCGAAGGAATCCTATATCTTGTTAATAAGAACGGTGATAATCTGTCTCTCACCTCTGCAGATAAAAGCTACGAAACCGTCAGCCAGGATTACATTAAGCAGGCTGTTGGGCAGGCTGTCAGCAGTAATACACGCTATCTGAGAACCGAAAACGACCATCTTTTTGTTTATCCTGTTGCATCCATGGACCTTTACCTTGTAAATATCATTCCGCATTCTCTGTTTGTAGCGCAGACCTCTGAATTTCATGTAGATATCCTGTGGCTTGGTGTATTCAGCCTCCTGATCATTACCTGTCTAAGTCTTTTTGTCTCAAAGCTTGTCACCAGACCTTTGAAAATATTAATGCGTTCAGTTAATAATATTGAAGACGGCACCTATGAAAAAATAGCAGAAATCAGGAGCCATGATGAAATCGGACAGCTGAATCGCTCTATTGATTCCATGTATAACACCATACAGCAGCAGTTCCTGGCCATAAAAAAGGAAGAAGCCGAAAAATATGAAGCAAAGATTCAAGTTCTGAATGAACAGATCAACCCTCATTTTATCTATAATGCTCTGGAATTTATCAATATGGAAATCATGAACGAAAATACCGATAACGCTTCAGGTATGGTTACGAATCTTGGTAATTACTTAAGAAGTTCACTGGCTGCTGATGATATGATCCTGATTTTTCAGGAGCTGGAACAGATCAGGGTCTATCTGCATATCATGAATTACCGCTTTAATAACAGTATCAAGCTGAGCACCTTTGTCGATGAACCCTTAAAGAACTGTAAGATCCTGAAGAACATACTTCAGCCCCTGGTAGAAAACTCGATTAAATATGGCTTTCAACTGATGATGAACTACTATAATTCCGTTGTTCCGCTGATAGCTATTACTTTTACAATTGATGGAGACTGGATGGTCATGACGATCTCTGATAACGGTTCCGGTTTTGATCCTGCTTCCATGCGGGAAACCATGCTTTTGGGCAGCAACGATAAAAAAAGAAAGCACATCGGCCTTCATAACATCTACGAACGGCTGACTGCTTTCTATAAAACAGTAGAGCTTGATTTTACCTCGATTCCTTTTGTGGAGAATACAATTGTTATACGTATACCCTGTCAGTTTTTCCAAAAATCAGGAGAACAACTGTCCTGATTGTCTAGTCTGACTGTCTGTCCTGATTGTCTGGCTTGATTATCTGGCTTGATTGTCGATTGTCTGGTCTGATTATCTCCAGTGCTTCTCAATCTCTTCCCGGATGATTTCAACATATCGTCTGGCTTTCCCGATGTCTTTGTTGATCGTGTAGACATCCCGCTGGGTAATCTCCATCCTGCAGCCTCTGGCAGCCAGAAGACTTTTATCGATGTGCGCTCTGACAGCATCCTCGTTAAGACCTGCTCCAAAGCTCAAAAAATTAGGACTGGGCTTCCTGTGAAAGATCACTTTGCCGCCCTGCAGTCTTTCTCCCATAAATTCTTCATCACACCAAGGAGAGATCGATACCTTCCGAAGGTTGTCCAGCCTGCTGATGCAACGATCCCAGATCGGATGCACAGGTTCACAACAGCCGTAAGACAGCAGCCCATACTGACTTGATATCGTCTTATAACAGGGGAATATGAATTCTTCATACATATCCGGTGATATGCCTACAGTTTCCTGTGAATCCATAAAGCCCCACACATCCTTTGAAGTAAAAGACCGTTTTTCCAGAACCGACCTGTCCGGCAGCTCTTTGTTAAAGCACCAGGTCCCCTGTCCAAGGCTCTCATGTCCTGTTGTCGGAAGGATCAGTTTCTTATTCTCAAGCATCCTGTAATATTCCAGTGTGTCGTCCTGTATTCTTGTCATCATTTCTTTGAAAAGCTCCGGGTAATCGACCATATTGAACATCATGTCCTGCATGCTCATGAAATGGACGACCATCTGTGTCGGAACACTGTACAGGCAATCCATCTGCAGTTTGACCGGAAGAATATCTCCGATCGCTTCCTCTATTACCTGCTTTTTTTTCATTGTCAGATCGATATCGACGCCAAAGGTTGATTTTTTCAGCTTTTCATAATCATCTTCAAGATCTCTGATCTGAGATATAAAATGATGTCCGAGACTCTCACTGGCAGTATTTCCCGCAGTATGTTCAATCTTTATATCAATGTCAAACAGTCTGAACCAGGTATCATAATTCAGGGCATAAAAATCAGGTGTTACCCTGTCATCATCAAACAGTTTCTGATTTAAAAAATTACAGTAGATCTTTGTCTCTACTTCTTTAGCAAATTCCCCGGTGCATTTTAGATATTCCGGTAGTATCTCCTCAGAAAAAGTCCACATCTCAAGATGAATCATTGGTCTGTCATGCTGCAGAGCATTATGCAGATACCATTCTTTTTCTTTTGTTATGTTCGATGGCATGGAAGCATAGCTGAGCTGTTGCTTCGCTGCTTCCCGCAGAATCATTTTATCTTCCTGACTAATTTCTATTTTCATAGTATACCCCGCTTTTATTCATTTTAGTATTTCTCATGCTCCGCATGGCAAAATGCTGCTGTCCTAATCATAGCAGTACATAATACTAATTTGAACTCCTGCAATTGCTCTTTTATATAAAAATATTGCTCTGCTGTTCTTTGACATCTTCGTCACGCGGATATATTACATCACCAGAAGCCTTTTAAATATGTGCAGCAAATCACTTTTAAACTTTTTCGTTTTCTGCTATACTATATAAAAAATATGTTATTTAAGGAGGTGTCAGATGCAGCAGATATCAGACGGTGTTCTGCAGGGTTCCAGCATTTACTTTCAGAATGCTGCAGCAGAAACAAAAAATATATTCTTTTATCTGTTATGCATCGGCAGCTTTATCTGCAGTCCGGTATACAGTGTGAAACGACAGAGCTACGATAGTTTTCTGCTGCTTTATGTCACGGACGGAGAAGGTACTATCGAAACGCAGGGATCCGTAACTTCTATTTCAAAGGGACAGGTTGCTTTTCTTGACTGCTATCAGCCGCACAGTTATTATACCAGAACAGGCTGGAACATTCTGTGGATGCATATTGACGGCCCTGTCTGCCGCTCTTATTACGATAAAATCACCCAGAGCAATGGTTCTGTCATTACCCTGGATGATATTCATGCCAAAAAGCAGTTTTCTTTTATTTTTATTAATATATTACAGTCCTATTCCGCACAGGCACCTTATCCTGATGCGATTCTGTCAAAGTATATTACCGATATGCTGACATTTTTATTTCATCAGGACATGGGCGGGTTATCCAGGATCAGTTACGCAACGCCTCTTGATATGGCACTTTCCTATATTCAGACACATTTTAACGAGCCCGTTCAGATCGATGAGCTGGCGTCTCAGGCTTCCTTAAGTTCGTTTCACTTTATAAGATTGTTCAAAAAGGAGACCGGGCAGACACCGCATCAGTATCTGATTCAGATGCGTATAAACTCTGCAAAGTTCTACCTTAGAACCACCGATGCCGCCATAAAAGAGATAGCTTTTCAATGCGGTTTTCAGAGTGAAAACAACTTCTGCATCTGTTTTAAAAAAACTACCGGGATTACACCCGGCGAATACAGAAAGCAAAAATAAAGGATCGTGGTTTGAGCGAAGAAAGTTATCTGCTTTCTGATAGAATTAGTACAAACATAGGAGAATTAGAAGCTCTGCTATATTGACATCGAAGCAATGAGTCTTCTGGCTTTGCGCAAATTGACATTGTTATATCTGATATTGGGCTATTGGCTCCTCACATCTTTTTTATGCGTGGGGAGCAAACAAAACTCTATTGAATTTCCTCTCCATCATCCTTCCAGAAGGTCTCCCGATGGCTGATAGCCGTAGAAAATACAATCAGTGTATTGGTCTTCCCAAACCGCTGGATCTCATTGATGAACTGATCCAGCTCCATGGTGGTTCTGTAGATCACCTTGATCAGCATGGTGTATTCTCCAGTCACACAGCTGCATTCCAGCACATGGTTGTGCTGCTCCATATATGGATAGAACTCCGTTTTACGTACCGGCTCCACCTGGATCTGAATATATGCTTTAATATAGTATCCCATCCGTATCGGATCGACAGATACATGATATCCTGTGATTATCCCGCTTCGCTCCATTCGCTCTACTCTGGCAGCAACTGATGTGGAAGACAAGAACACTTTCTTTGCTACATCACGCATGGAATATCTGGAATTCTCCTGCAGCATTTCAAGTATTTTGTAATCTATTGCATCCAGCTCATATTCTTTGCCTCTATCAGGTTCTGGCTTCAACGCTTGTCTCCTCCTTGCAGCATTACTGTTTTTTAGCAAAAAGCGGTATCTTTACCTGTTCAATCGTATCAACAATTCCATGGTCCGTCAGTCTCACTTTGGGAAAAACGGCCAGCGAAAAAGCCGTCAGTACATTCAGCGGTGATATTGCTTGTATTCCCATTTCTATAATATCCTTTTTTACCTTTTCGACATCCTTTGCTATCTCTGATACTTCCTTGGCACAAATCAGACCGCATATATTCAGCGTAGCCTCACTGCTGATCTTTTTGTCCTTAACACACACGAAACCACCGCCTGTTTCAATCAGCCGGTTCGCAGCAATCAGCATATCATCAGCATCTTTGCCTATAACAAAAAGGTTATGGCAGTCATGCGATACTGTACCTGCGACAGCACCATACCGGAAACCAAAATTCTTGATCGGTGCCAATCCGATATTTCCATTGACTCCGTGCCGCTCCAGAACTGCCATGGTGCAAAAGTTATCATCGATATCGAGGATGCCACTCTCAGATTCAAAGTAATGGCTGTCGAGCTCAGTCAGAAAAGGATCTTCCGGATTAAATGTTATGGTATGAAGAAATGCCCCCTGATCTGCCCTGATCTCAAAATCAGCTTTTGTCAGCGGCCGTTTCATATACATGGTGTTCTCTGATGCAAAACGGGTCTTTGGTTCTTCAATATCCGTCAGCATATGCTTTTCTTTTGCTGTCAGTTTTCCTTCAACAAATACTTCATTCACTGTGAATTCTTCCAGAGAATCTAACAGCAGGATGTCTGCAATAAACCCTGGCCGCAGTGCTCCGCGGTCTGTGAGCCGCATAAATTTTGCAGAATGCAGGGTCGACATACGAATAGCTTCCACCGGATCAATTCCGGCACGAATTGCTTCTTTCACAGCAGCATCCATATGTCCTTCCAAAAGCAGGTCATCCGGTTCTCTGTCATCGGTGCAGAGCACAGCATTTTCAGGATAATGAAGTTCCTTCACAGCCTGAGCCAGCACTGCTATGTTATGGTAATTGGATGCATGTCTGCATTCCAATGTCATTCCGGAGCGCAGGCTCATCCTGGCTTCCTCAAGCAGTCTTGCTTCATGATTTGATTCACATCCGGCAATCATGTAAGCAGCCAGCTCGCGTGCTGATACATCAGCCAGATGCCCCTGTACTACCTTTCCTGCTTCTTTCGCGGCTTCCATGACCTCCATCATTCGCTTTTCCTGATTGATGACTCCTCTATAATCCATGACCTCGCCCAGAGAAAGAACCCGGTCATGCTGCAGCATTTTACCGATCTCTGTCCCGCTGAAAATACCTGCGCTGGTTTCAACTCCGACAACCGACGGCACGCAGGAAGGTGCGGCCATAAATACTTTTAATAGGATATTCTCGCTGGCTTCAAGAAAATAATCCATTCCTTTAAGCCCGATCACATTACATATTTCATGCGGATCTGCCAGCACTGTCGTAGTACCGTGAGGTATAACAGCTTTGGCAAACTTTGCCGGTGTGACCATGCTGCTTTCGATATGGACATGGGTATCGATCAGACCGGGACAGGCATATTTTCTTTGTGCATCATAATATTCCAGTGCTTCGAATGTGCTCTCTTCACCTGGCATGCTGACATATGCAATTCTACCGTTCTTGATACAGATATCCGCTTTGTATATCTCTTTTGTCAGTACGTTTATAAACTTTGTATTCAACAGCACCAGATCGAATTTCTCTTTTCCTGTAGCTGCATTCATCACCTGCCTGATCTCTGAGAACTGCATAGGTATCCCTCCGTTTGCTTCCTGTATTTATGATTTTTAATTTTTCTGCCATGTGCTGAACCTGCTTAGGTTATCAGATATCACATGAAAAGGTTATGCTGTTCCCACCTCTTTTTTTAGAATAGTACATGGCGTTATCTGCCTTCTTTAATAAATCCTCAATGCCCCCTGTTCCCTGTTCGATGGTAGCGACCCCTATGCTCAGGGAAGGTTTCCAGAATTGTTCTATCTCTTTTCTTAATTCCTTATCGTTATTATACCGATCCAGTAATTTTTGTCCAAAGCTTCTTATATGAGAAGAATCATGATGTACACAGATGATCAGAAATTCATCACCGCCCAGCCTGCATACGTAATCTGTTTTTCTGGCACTGCTTTTTAAATACCCTGAGATCCATTTCAGCACCAGGTCACCGGTCTCATGTCCATGCGTATCATTTACACTTTTGAACTTGTCCGCATCAAGGTATATGATGGAGAACAATTCCTGATAACGTTCCCAGTCGTACAAAAGTCTCTCAAGTTCAGTCATGGCAAATCTTCTGTTATACAGACCTGTCAGTTCATCTATTACCGAAAGATTCTGCAGCCTGATATTAGCCTCGGTCAGTTCCTGCGTCCTTTGCTTCACAGTTTCTTCAAGCTCTTCATTCTTTAATTCAAGCTCTTTGTTTTTTTCAGTGACCAGCGTGTACAGAGCTTTCAACGCTTTCAGCAAAGGTTCTGCAAAAACCTCATTATTCTTCTCTTCAAGGTCATAAGCTTCTTCAGGCGTAAGGTTACCTTTTTTAATATTGTCAATCTGGCGGAATAGACTTTTATCCGTATTTAATATATGATATGCCAACCACCTGATCAGATACTCAACGACTTCCTCTGCTCTTCCAAGCAATAAGTAGTCTGCAATATTTTTACTATAAATTTTCATCTGCGCAACAAAATCCTGATGAAGTTTTTTATGCTTGTCAAGATGCCTCACGTCTACAGCATATTCCTTCATGATACTTTCTTCATCCCGAAAATGACTGACAACATATTCTGCTACCCTGTCTTTCATGATTGTGATTTTTTCCATGGCATTGCTTTTATCTGTTAAGTCAAGTTTCATAAAATCATTGATCATCTGAATCAGCCCATAATGCTGCCCGTCAACCAGTTCGTTTCCTGTTTCAAAATCCTTGTCCCAGACGAAAAAAGTGTTCATGATCTATCCTCCCGCTAAAAGTATTTAGCACAACGGCAATAGTTTATCTTCCTGCTTTCATAAAAATTATATCTTCCTTCCACATTCCTTATAAGACGAACAAAAAAATGCCCTGCATCTTTCTTATTATGATACTACATAAAAAATCTTCCTACAATCATAAATCAATTATATTGACAGTGTTTTAAGGATATTTTATAGTTAAATAAAAAGGAGAATTTTGCTATGACTCAAAGCCTCACAAAACAGCGGATATGGGTTGCCTTCAATGATTTATTATTAAGCAAAAATTCATTTAATAAGATTACTGTTGCGTTGATTATTAAAAAGAGCGGCGTAGCAAAATCCACCTTTTACCGGCACTTTCGAGACAAATTTGATGTGCTGAATTATAATTCCATGGCTCTTGCTGACAAAATCATCGGTCAGTGCGTATGTACCTGCTGGAAGGATTTCCTGCTCTGTATGTTCCAAGGAATTTCAAAAGACCTTTTATATTACAAAAAAGCTTTCCGCACCTACGGTCAGAATGACCATTCTGATTTTCTGTACACTTATTCCTTCAGCATTGTGGAAAGGTGTTATCTGACTCATAATCGCAAGGAAGTATTAACAACGATAGATTATTTTCGAATCAAAGCAGAAAAGGCATAACGGTTGTCAGGACAATCAAGAAGGTCGCAGATGAACTGGTCATGTATAATTCCTGCGGCGTCGTCATCAACCGTGTTATCGATCCTTCGCTGAACAGTCAGCTGGATCTTTTGAACCTATCCGTTCTCGCCAGTATTGAAGATGACAAAAATCACGCTGTAAATGAAGTCCTGCACGGCAGTATCTTTTCTCTCCCAAAAGACAGTCTGCTCCTGCAGGGTGCAAGAAAAGCGCTTTCAGATTTTGAAATCATATGATAAAGAGGTATTTGCCCATGATGTCACTATATGACAGCCTGCTGGAGGAGCTTACTGATCTCCTTGCAAAGAGGGATAAACAGATCTGGACATATCAGGAAGCGGATGCCTGGCCTGAAGATTTTGAGAACCGGTTCATAATGCGATGTGACACGGCATGTGAGCTTGGCAGCGGAAAATACGCCGTCAGCTCCTTTTTGCCTACCACACAAAGAGGATTTGTCAGTGAGGACTGTGTTGAACTGATCGGTCCTGATATTGCAGATATTGAAGCAGTCAACTCCTATGCCCGACTAACATTAGTTCTTGTTGATATACAGGATCTTGAAGAAGAAAAATGGCATCAAGTATTGCAAAACATAAATTTTGAGAAGTACAAGGTCAATCCTCAGGGGTTTATGCTTCGCTTTTCATCTGCTTTTCATCGTGAGCAGATAAGTATAGAAAAAAAAGCCCGACAACGCGGGCTTTCTTTTAAAAATACAGGTATGAATTTTATCAGACGATATAAAATGAATCCCTATGTCGTTCATATCAGACAGATATTTATTACAGACCCCTCTTTTGATTTTGACCGTCTGTCCATTCTTGCCAAAAAAGGGGAAGAAATCACATCCGCCATGGATCATATCATGAAAGGGCTTATGACAGACTGCAGTCAATGTGATTTTAAATCTGTCTGTGACGAAGTTGAAGGGTTAAGAAGCGTCCACCAGCGCCAGACTTTCTGATCATTCCATGTCTTCTATGCCATTCTGCAGATATTCGTTCCAGGCAGCATTGTTCTTTTCAGGGTCAGCTCTCTACAAATGTGTCAGATCATAATAAAAGCCTTTTTTAGCTACAAGTTCCTCATGGGTTCCTTCCTCAGCGATCCCTTTATTTCTGATATACAGAATCCGGTCGGCATTCCGTATGGTAGAAAGCCGGTGTGCCACGATAAATGCCGTCTTATTCTCCAGTATAACATCCATTGCTTCCTTGATCAGCAGCTCAGTCTCTGTGTCGATCGCACTGGTCGCCTCATCCAGGATAACGACGGAAGGATTCTTTAAGACGATTCTTGCAAAGCTGATCAGCTGCTTTTCCCCTGCAGACAGTTCACTTCCTCTCTCCTCCAGCAGGTGTTCATAACCACCCTTTAATTTCTGAATGAATTTATCAGCAAAGATCGTCTTCGCGGCTGCCATGCACTCTTCATCTGTGGCATCCCATTTTCCATAGCGAATATTATCGAGTACTGTTCCTTTGAAGATGAACGGATCCTGCATCAGAACGCCGACTTCCTTTCGCAGTGAATGAAGTGTTGCATCCCTTACATCGATGCCGTCAATGGTCACTCTTCCCTCTTTGACATCATAAAATCTGGTCAGCATATTAATAATGGTCGTTTTACCGGCTCCTGTCGGCCCGACAAGTGCTATGGTCTCTCCCGCCTTTACATGAAGTGTGAAGTGCTCCAGGATATTCGTATCCTCTTCATAGGCAAAGGTCACATCATTAAAATCAATATTTCCCTTCATATCCTGCAGTGTCACTGCATTCTCTCTGTCACTGATGTTCTGCGGATAATCAATTGTGTCAAACACCTGCTCCAGATTGGAGCTGACCTGTGCCAGTTCCTGAATGATCGTAGACAGCTGCGAAATCGGATCCTGAAAAGAACTCATATAGGTGGTAAAAGTGATGACCACACCTGCGGTGATCAGACTGTCGCCCCCAAGCAGCAGCGAGAGTGCAACGCCGTAGATGCAAAGTGTGCCAAAATGCCAGAAGGTATTAACGACAGGTGAATTCAGCCGCGATATCTTCACGATCGACCACCATTTGTCAACGCTCTCCTGATGAATTTCTTTATAAACAGCTTTATTGTTATCAATACGATTATAATTCTTTACGATCTGTTCGCCCATAATGGATTCCACTAAAAATGCGGTACGGTTCGAATTTTTGGCACGGAGCATCGTGTACCTTTTTCGAAGATACGACCGGAGCCAGAATACGATCGTCATCATCGGAACAACGGTTGCAAATACAATGAGCGTAAGCATCGGGCTGATGGACAGCATAAACACGGTTACCACTACCATCTTTACAATGTATATGGCGAACATCATGACATAGTTAGAAAAGAAATCTGCCAGTCCGTTGATATATTCCGTTACACGAACCACGATCTTGCCGTCCGGTCGGTTATCAAAGTAATCAAAGGACAGGAGCTGAAGCCTTTTGAATATCTCTGTCCGTATATTGGAAATGATATTCAGTCCCATCTTGCCCATGCTTCTAGCCTGAACAAAGGTAGACAGGATTTCTACAGCTGCCAGAAGCACCAGTCCGCCGCCGACAATTGCAAGCTCCCTGTAATCGCTGTTCACCACAACATCATCGACTATGAGCTTCAGGAGCTTTGGCGGCAGCAATGAAGCAACTGCAGCGACAAGCATCATGCAGCTTACCAGAATCAGTATCCTTTTATAGGGTAGAATGTATTTCATGGTTCTGCCCAGCTGTTTTATATCAATCTTTTTTTCGATTTTTTCATCTTCGAAAAAAGTATTCCTTTTTGCCATCTTTTTCTCCATTCTGCGGATATCAAACGCCTGTCAAAATTTTATTTTTCATGATCCAGTGAACTTTCCTGCTGTTCCTGCTGCACCCTGTAGATATGGGCAAAGCTGCCGTTAAGCTCCATCAGCTCATGAAAGGTTCCCCGTTCAGTTATCTCACCGTCACGCATAAAAAGTATCTCATCACAGGCAACCACTGAAGAAAAGCGGTGCGCGGTAATGATCAGTGTTTTTTCAGAAAAATGCTCGTAGATATTATTCAGCACGATTCGCTCTGTATTTACATCAAGGGCGCTTGTTGAATCATCCATGACATAGATCGGTGCATTTTTGTGAAATGCTCTCGCAATCGACACACGCTGCTTTTGTCCGCCGGAAATACCAAGTCCGCGTTCACCGACAACTGTTTTGTATCTGTCAGCGAGCGCATCAATGAATTTATCAGCCTGAGCATGTGTTGCTGCTTTGGTCACGAGCCGTTCATCGATATCCGGACGGCTGTATGCGATATTGGAAGCAATGGTATTGGAAAACAGAAATACATCCTGAAACACATAGGAGTACATATTACGCAGGTTCAGCAGGCTGAAATCCTTGATATCGTGACCGTCGATCAGTATGCTTCCGCCGGTGATCTCGCGGATTCTTACCAGCGTTTTTAACAGAATACTCTTGCCTGAGCCTGTCTCTCCGACGATACCGATCTTTTTTCCGTAAGGTATATGAACATTGATGTTCTTTAGGATATCCTGTCCGTCGATCTGAAGAGATACGCTTTTCAGTTCAATGTTCGGCGTGTCGCTTCGCAGATTCGGTTCCTTATTATCAGGAATATTGCTTTCCTTTTCCATGAACTTCTTCAGCTCCAGACCGGCAATAGTCTGCTGCTGCATATTAAATATATGATTATTCAGACCTGTAATATTGTTCATGATCCGCATGACATAAGTTGAGGAAGCAAGGATATATCCTACTGTCATATGGCCTTTGATCGTCAGGACAGCACCAATGATGATCGTACCGATATAGGCAATCTGCTTGATCGTGTTAAAGGTAAGATCAAACTTTGAAGAAAGCCAGACCTGCTTCATGCGTGCATTCCTGAAATTTTCATTGGATACGCTGAACTTCTCATTTTCAAGTTCTTCGTTGGTAAATGAACGGACAATTCTTACTCCTGCAATGTTCTCCTGTGTTGTCAGATTCATGGAAGCGCTCCTGTCACGGATATCCTTGAAATTAACACGCGCCTTGTTCTTGAACTGCAGTACAGAACGTACGAGCAGCGGCATGAGCAGCACTGGTATGATAATGAAGGCTATATTGATTCTGGCTATTAAAAGTACAGTTGCAACAAGCATAAAGATAGAATCCCCAAGGTATGGAACCCTGTGAGCGAACAGTTCCTTGAACATGATCGTGTCACTGTTAAGAATCTGCAGCAGCTCACCGGAATTGTAATCTGCTATTGTTTCAGAGTCCAGTTCCATCAGCTTTCCGTAGGTCTCATAACGAAGCTCAGTTTCCAGTTTCAGACCGACCCACTCCTGCAGAAGATCCCTGATGTAGATCAAAACGATACGGATCAGAATCATGCCTGTATATACAACTGCAATAGAGATGAACAGCTGCATGCTGTGCACGGCTCCGTATTCTCCGGTCAGCAGGAAATGGAACATTCCGCCGCTGTCCTTAGCCACTTCGCTCTTTTGTATGCAAAAGTCTATCAGTATTCCCGATAACAGCGGCAGTAAAAGCTCTGCAAAAATACCGATAAAGCTTAATATCTCAGCCAGTACTCCAAGCAGCATACTTTTTCTGAAATACTTGTAACCAAACTTCAATGTTTCCATAAAATCCTCCCGGGTCTCACACATAGATCATTATCAAAAGAACGTCTGTTTTCATCCTCGTACATTTATCCGGCAATCGGCCCCGATTACCAAACTCGCAAAAACAGTATTTGATTTTCCATATTATTTTAATTATCCTTCTGATGCTTGTCCACCAATTTATTTTTTTATATAGAAAATGACATCTGACTCCTGCGATTATACAAAAGTCTGATGCCATGGCCAGGATTGGCGTTGGTATTATCATGCCGCTTATCAGCGATGCTTTGTGTCATTGATT
>QKDK01000378.1 GCA_003252135.1 Clostridia bacterium | reverse complement strand
TCTGTTTGAATAAATATATTAATTTTTGCTGAGTTTGTGATATATATGGTGATATTTGGTCAATAATTTATTGTTACATATATCTTTTCGACACAAAAATGCCAAAATTAAAGAATATATTTATTTTATAAAATGCTGCTATTATATTAATTTTATAGATAAAGAGTCGGAGGTGGGTTCTTGAAGAGAAAAATCAACAAAATTATGACTTTACTTTTGGTATTTGCAATCAGTTTTTCAAATCAGTTTTCTGGTGAAGCAAGTACAAGTATAACTACGTCACCGGTATTGACCGCTGAAGCAGCTACAATGACCGATGCAATCGGTGAATATGTTTTAAATATAGGATCTGAGTATTACAGACAGACATCAGAGGTATCCATAGACAGAAATATGACAGTACAGCTGATGTATGTTGATACTACCGGCACTGTGCTTCCTATCACCGTTACCTCTGGTTCTTCCATCACAATCGAATGGAATGTTGTTGATGATAATAACATTGTAACGAATACAGTCTTTACTGCTACCGGAATATCAAAGAATACATCAGGCATTCTGAATTACTGTAACCTCGTGATTCAGGGTATAGGTTACAGCAACCTCGCAGTACAGGTCACAATTGTAGATGCAGATACTGGTTCGACCACATATCTTGATTATTCCTGGAAGCTTGTTGTGGACCTTGCCATTGATAATGACAATATTCAGGCCGACAGCTCTATTTATGATGGAAACTATGGACTAAGCTACGCATTCAGTACAGATAAATCAAAGAACACCCTTCTTCTTGCCGGACCGGAAGTGCTGACAGATGCAGATGCAACAAATGATATATATAATGAGTATTTGTTGATGCTGAAGAAAGCATCCCTGATCTATACCTATACAGATACAGACGGCAATACAGTAGCACTTGATAATTATTCTACAGAAACAGACATAGAGCAGTCATCGACACTGCGAAATCTTCTGCAGGAAAAAATCGTCTGGACCACGAGTGACAGTACAGTAGCGACCGTACAATACGGTGTTATAAAAGGTATCGGAGCCGGACGTGCTACCATAACGGCAACAACTGCATCTGAAGATGGTTTGTCAGAACAGTCCATATCAATTACTGTCGTAGTTTTACCAAGCGGATATCTTCTGGATTCAACACAGACATCACAGTCATATGTAACAGATTTTACACAGGTCATTGATGGGAACAGCTTCACGATCATTACCAATGCGGCTGATGCCACTAATCTGGTTTGGACTGTTCATAACAAAGATGCCAATGGTAATGTTATATGGAGCAGCACAAGCTCGAGCAGTGCTGATGAGATGGATGTAAGTATATATGATACCAGCGGAGCTGCATATTTTGATAATGTCCAGTCTGGTACCTATTATGTGACAGCACGAGTATCCAGTGATTACGCAGAGAACAATACCATGATCGATAAATTTTCCTTTACTGTGATTGTTCCTGTTACCATTGCCAGCGGCCCGATCTATATGAATGTAGGTGATGATTTTGATATTGTTGATAATTCATCCTTACCGGATTCAAGCTGGTATAGTTATACATCTGCCGATGTTGGAATAGCATCAGTTCTGAATGGTGTAATAACAGCAGAAGGATATGGTACAACTCAGATCACACTTACCAGATTAGATGATTCTGGTTATGAGGATTACTTTGATACGACGAACATTGATTCTTATGTGCCGCCTACAAAAACCATTACCGTTATGGTCATAGATTCTATCTATCTGAATTATTCTGCCGCTACGATGTATACTGGATCGACGCTGAATCTGATTGCCTATACGACAAATAACAAGGTCGTTACATGGACATCAAGCAATACTTCCGTAGCAACAGTTGCAAGTAATGGAACTGTTACGGCACTGACCACCGGAACTGCGGTAATCACAGCAAAGCAGGTAATCAGCGGTGTAATAAAAACAGCAACCTGCAGAATAACAGTCAGACAGAGTGTTTCGACCATTACACTTTCACCTTCTTCAGATTCAATTGCTGTAGGCGAAAACCTTACGATCAATGCAACCGTGACTCCTTCGCTGAATAATGTTTCTTTAAAGTGGGTGTCCTCAAACACTGCAGTAGTTGCCTTTGCCTCTACAGGTGATTTAAGTGCTACAGTTACAGGTATAGCCGGAGGAACAGCTGTAATTTCAGCTATCAATCAGGATAATGTTGTTGTTGGCTCCTGCCTTTTGACAGTACACGATGAGATAACAGGCATCACATTATCACAGACAACAGCAACCGTATCACTTTCTGATGGAAAATTTCAGCTTTTTGCTACCATTTTACCTTCAACAGCTGAAGATCAGGAAATCATATGGACTTCCACGAACAGTACTGTTGCTACTGTATCAAAAGGGATGGTGACACTACGCACTTCAGGACAGACATCAATTGTTGCCACATCAAAATCAGACAGCTCAATATATGCGATCTGTAATGTTACTGTCCTTACATCAGTAACTGGTATTACGCTGGATCAGAGCTCACTGGATATGTATCTTGGTGAAACATATCGTTTGTCCTATGTTATAAAACCAACAACTGCAAGCAATACAGCAGTGACATGGACAACCTCCAATAAAGCAGTGGCCACCATCGATGCAACCGGATTAATCAGTGCAAAAGGCGTTGGAACAGCTGTTATTATAGCAAAAACAACGGACGGCGGTTATGTCGCTACCTGTACTGTCAATGTCGGCAGTCTTGCTACGGCTGTAAAACTCGATGTAACAAAACTGACATTAAATATTGATGATTACTATTACCTTGATACTACATTAACACCTGCTAATACGACGCAGACAACGATATCCTTTGAATCTGATGATACGTCTGTAGCAGTAGTCAGCAGAAAAGGTAAAGTTACCGGTGTTGGTGTTGGAACAACTGTCGTTTTTGCAAAGACTATGAGCGGTTCTGTTGCATATTGTACCGTAACTGTACTTCAGCCTGTCATAAGTATTGCTGTCGATGAAAAAGCATTCTCCATTGATGTTGGAGAGCGGCATGAACTTGGTGTGACCTTTACACCAGCTGTTGTTGATAACAGTAATGTCACATGGTCATCCTCAGACACCACCGTTGCAACAGTCGATAAATACGGTTTTGTAACTGGTGTTGCGGGAGGGAAAGCTGTCATAACCTGTGTCGCACAGGATGGCGGTTCAAAGGATTTTTCAATTGTCACAGTCAATGAAAGCGTTACAGATATAAAATTAAGCGATCAGTTCTACAAGCTTGGACTGAACGGAACATACCGACTTACGGCTGAAGTGACAAGCACTACAGTATCTGACAAAAGCCTGAAATGGACTTCGTCAAATCCATCTGTAGTAAGTGTCGACAGCTATGGCAGAATAAAAGGGCTCACACTTGGAACTGCGACGATAACCTGTATGGCAGGTGATGGCAGCGGTGCACAGGATACATGTGAGGTTACCGTAGTACGACAGGTCAAGAGTATTCAGCTCGATGTTACTTATATCACTTTGGTACAGGGCAAATCTTATTCTGTCACAGCAAAGGTTAGTCCTGATAATGCGACATATAGTGATCCGATCTGGACATCCAGTGTAGAAAGTGTTGCCATTGTTGATCAGAACGGCGTTATTACAGCATTGCAGGCTGGTGATTCTGTTGTAAAAGCAACGGCTGATGATTCAGGCGGTGCATATGCCGTATGTTATGTCCATGTAATCGCACCTGTTACAGCAACGAATATTTCGATATCCGAGTCTGAAGTGGTCATGGCCCCGGGTGAGACCAAAACAGTAGCCATTTCATTAGTTCCAGCCAATACTACTGAAACATACACATGGTCAAGCGATAATAACTATGTTGCTTCCGTAAACAGTACTACAGGCAAGATTACAGCAAATGAAATTGGTACTGCCAATATAACCATTATGACTGAATCTGGCCGAAAAGGTACTATAAAAGTATTTGTTGTGGGTCTGAGCAGGACATCGATCGAATTACAGCAATATACCGGTTTGCTGATAAGTCTGCAGGTTGATGGTTCAGGTTCAACAAACTACACAATCAGATGGGATGTTGATAATCAGGAAATAGCTACGGTAACCAATGGTTATGTTGTAGGTAAAGCGGTCGGAACAACAACGGTTTATGCTGTTGTAAATGGCAGAAGGCTGTCATGTAAAGTGACTGTCGTTAAAATCAAGTAAATTTTTTCTGATTTTACTATTTTTCTTGAAAATATGCTTGCTTATCAAAAAATTGAGTGTTATACTAAATTTACTAAGAATGATGAACTAGAATGGAGTGGGCGAAAAAGTCCACTCCTCATTTTTGCTCGCAAAGCAGAAAGGCAGATTTATGTCGAAACGAGATGAGTACGAAAAGAAAACAGAGCAGCTGTTACAGGGTCTTTTGGAAAAGCCATTTGAACTTGTTGATGTTGAGTATGTTAAAGAAGGCGGCAATAATTTTTTACGGGTTTATGCTGATAAAGAAGGCGGCATTAACATAAACGACTGCGAAGCGATCAGCCGTAAATTGAGTGATCTCCTTGATCAGCATGATTATATTGATGAGTCCTATATTTTAGAGGTCAGTTCTCCGGGTCTTGGAAGACAAATGAAGAAAGAAAAGGATTTTAACAGAAGCATTGGGCAGGAAGTTGATGTCAAGCTCTTTAAAGCTGTTAATAAAGTGAAAGATTATACCGGTATATTACTTTCACATAATGAAGACAGTGTTGAATTAAAACTTGATAATGAAAAAGTTATGACTATTAAAAAAAGCGAAATGGCAATGATTCGTCTGACCGTTCATTTTTAATAGATTGGTGCAGTGACTTAGAAGGAGGATAAAATAAAATGGATACCAACAGAGAATTAATTGAGGCTTTAAATCAGATTGAAAAAGAAAAGGACATAAGCAAGGAGATTTTGCTTGAAACACTGGAAAACTCATTACTTGCAGCCTGCAAGAACAATTTCGGAAAAGCAGATAACATTCAGGTCAATATTGACCGTGAATCCGGAGCTGTCGTTGTTTATGCAATTAAAGAGGTTGTCGAAGTGGTAGAAGATGATGTAATACAGATTGCATTAGAAGAAGCCAAATTGAAGTTTCCAAAGAGAAAGCTCGCTGTTGGTGACACCGTTAATATTGAAGTTACTCCAAGAAACTTCGGACGTATAGCTGCACAGAAAGCAAAGCAGGTCGTTGTACAGAAAATCAGAGAAGAAGAACGAAAAGTATTATATAATCAGTTTTTTGGTAAAGAGCGTGATATCGTTACCGGTATCGTTCAGCGTTATGTTGGTAAGAATGTCAGTATCAATCTTGGAAAAGTGGATGCCATACTCACCGAGAAAGAACAGATCAAAGGCGAGCATTTCAGACCTACCGAACGTATTAAATTATATGTTCTTGAAGTAACAGATACAACGAAAGGTCCAAGGATCACCGTATCAAGAACACATCCTGAACTGGTAAAACGACTTTTTGAAGCAGAAGTAACTGAAGTAAAAGACGGCGTAGTAGAGATTAAAAGTATCTCAAGAGAACCTGGTGCAAGAACAAAGATGGCAGTAAGCAGTAATGACCCGAACGTTGATCCTACAGGTGCTTGCGTTGGTATGAACGGAGCCAGAGTGAATGCCATTGTTAACGAACTTCGCGGTGAGAAAATCGATATTATTAACTGGAGCGAGGATCCGGCAATTCTGATCAAGAATGCACTTGGTCCGGCAAAGGTTCTGTCTGTTGATGTTTATGATGATGAAAAAAGTGCTAGAGTCATTGTTCCGGATAACCAGCTGTCTCTTGCCATCGGACGTGAAGGACAAAATGCACGCCTTGCTGCAAGACTGACAGGATATAAAATTGATATAAAAAGTGAATCGCAGGCAGGTGAATATTTTTGATTAAAACACGAAAAGTTCCATTACGAAAATGCATTGGCTGTGGAGAGATGAAGAATAAGAAAGAACTGATTCGTATCATCCGTACACCGGAAGATGAAATTACAGTAGATGCGACAGGAAAGAAAAATGGTCGTGGAGCATATATATGCTGTTCTAAAGATTGTCTTTCCAAAGCAATTAAAACAAAGGGTCTGGAGCGTTCTTTAAAGATTTCAATACCCACTGAAATCTATGCATCTCTTGAAAAGGAGCTGAGTGAGATTGAAAAAAAATAATGATATTGATGAACTGTTATCCCTTCCGATTCTGAATAAAAGAATTTATTCATTACTTGGAATCGCTAAATCAGGCGGGTTTGTGTCAAGCGGAGAATTCCTTACTGAACAGTCAGTAAAAGCTGGGCAGGCTAAATATGTGATCGTTGCAGCAGATGCATCAGAAAACACAAAGAAAAAATTCAGGAATATGTGCGAGTATTATCATGTTCCAATTGCTTTCTTTGGGGATAAGGATTCATTAGGGCATGCAATAGGAAAAGAATTCAGAGCTTCTTTATCTATAAACAATGAAGGATTCTGTAAAAAGTTAGGAGGATATTTGGAAAAAACACAAACTGTTGACGCTGAGGATGTATCTGCAGATGATGGTAAGTGATCGCTGCAGGTAATATGGAGGGATAATTAAATATGTCAAAAATCAAGGTTCATGAGTTAGCAAAAGAATACCAGATACAAAGCAAAGATATTATTGGATTTCTGCATAACAATGGTGTAGAGAAAACAGCAAGCAGCAACATTGAAGATAATGAGATTCAATTGATACGAAAACATTATAACCAAAAATCCAATCTCAACAAGGGTGATAATAAACAAAATATGACAAATGATAAAATAAATAATACAGCTGAAAAATCAGAGGATAAAAAAATGGAACACTCGGAAAACAAGAAGAATGATACAAACGAAAAAATTGATAACCACAGAACCGGCAGCGATGATTCTGCACATGAAGTGAAGAAACCGACCAGTTCTTACAGAGCATCCGATGACCATAGTGCATCCTCGGGCGCTGAAAGACGCCCCAGCAGTTCATATCGGGCAGCAAACGATACCTCTGCTTCTTCCGACCGTCGTCCCAGCAGCTCATATCGGGCAGCTGATGACAAAAGAACGTCAAATTATCAGGGAAATAAGAGACCTGGTAATTATCAGCAGTCTTCAGGTTTTAGCTCAGGAAGTAACGGAACAAGCAGAAATTATAATGACAGAACAGAAACTCAGGAGAGAACCGATCGTACAGACAGACAGGATAGAACCGAAAGAACAGAAAGAACAGAAAGAACAGATCGCGACAGACAAGACAGAAGAATGACAACAGGCAGTCAGTCTGTATCAGCAGATGCTTCATCTGACAGTAGTCTTAGCGGAAATGTAAGGACCAGTTCTGTTTCAGGTACTCAAGGATCAAGACCATCATACGGAGAAAGAAGACCTTACCAGGGTCAGTCTGAATCTGGAGAAAGAAGATCTTACCAGGGTCAGTCTGATTCAGGAGAAAGAAGACCTTACCAGGGTCAGAATAATTCTGGTGAGAGAAGACCTTATCAGGGTCAGTCCGGTACAGGTGAAAGAAGACCTTACCAGGGTCAGTCTGATTCAGGGGAAAGAAGACCTTAC
>QKDK01000154.1 GCA_003252135.1 Clostridia bacterium | reverse complement strand
CCTTGATATCCTTCTTGTTACCCGCCCCTCCTCATCAGGTACACGTGCTCTCTTCAAGACCTGGGCATTGAACGGGGCTGAAGAAGCTTCCAATCAGGCACTTGAAACAGATGATTCCGGTACACTGCTTCAGACAGTGCAGGACAATGACGGTGCGATCGGTTATGTTGCTCTTTCTTATCTTGTGAACAATAATGCTGTTTCTGCAGTTTCCATTAACGGTATCGCTCCTACATTAGAGAATATGTATAATGGTACATATCTTGTATGGGGATATGAACACATGTATACCAACGGTGAAGGTTCAGAAGCTTCACAGGCATTCATCAACTATATGACAAGTGATGCGTTCTCAGCAAACATTGAAGCTATGGGATATGGTGCTGCTTCCAAACTATCAGCTGCTGCGATTGCAACACACGAATAAATAACGTATAGTATCTCAACCCGCAATATTGATAGACAAAAAAGTACCGGTCAGGTAATTATACCTTTCCGGTACTTGCGTATAGAAAGAAGGTGCAAGCTTGGCATCACAAAAAATCAATACTCTTTCCTCATCAAAAAACAGCACATTTCAAAAAATAAAAAATGAATATTTCTGGCGGACTATAATCATAGCCTGTGGTTTATTTATTATATTACTGACACTTGGCATCGGTTTCTTTCTGGTCGTAAAAGGAACCGGAACCTTTATCCGTATGCATCATACAGTATGGGAATTCTTATTTTCCTCTGACTGGTCACCTTTTGACAGTACAACCGAAAGCGGAGGAGGTGTTGGAGCAGCCATATATATCTTTGGTTCGATTTCTACCTGTACACTTGCTTTGCTTTTTGTTACTCCATTCTCTCTGGCATCTGCTGTTCTCATGACAGAAATAACACCAAATGCAGGTGTTAAGCTGTTTCAGCCTGCAATAGAGATATTTGTCGGTATACCATCCGTTGTATATGGATGGATCGGCCTTACTGTTCTCGTTCCCTTCATCAAGCAGTTATTTCACCCTAAAATGGGTGGATACTCAGTGCTTGCAGCCAGTATAGTCCTTGCTGTCATGATATTTCCGACCATTACCACAGTATCTGCTGATGCCATCCGCAGTGTATCATCTGAATATAGAAAAGCAGCTTATGGAATGGGTTCTACAAGGTGGCAGGTGCTATATAAGGTCGTTATTCCGGCGGCTGCTCCTGGCATTCTCACCGGTGTGATTTTAGGACTTGCAAGAGCTTTTGGCGAGGCACTTGCTGTTGCTATGGTCATTGGAAAGACCAGAGCTTTCCCAGCTGATATTCTTTCGCCGACCAACAATCTTACTGCAGCAATTGCATCCGATATGGGAAACTCTGCGAACGGCGGCGAACAAAACCTGGCACTATGGACCATGGCTCTGCTGCTCTTCATTATTTCTGTATTCTTTATTTTCCTTATTCACATTATCTCTGGAAAGGAGAAGAAGAAACATGCATAATTCTGCAATGAAAAAAAGAATAGCGAAAGCAAAAGCAGTAGATTCTGTTATGACTAAGCTCTTCTATCTGATCGGCAGTTTCTTTCTGGTATTTCTTCTTGTTCTGGCCGGTTATATTATCGTAAAAGGTATCCTTGGCTTTTATCCTGAATTACTGACATTTTCAAGCAAAGGAATCGGAAATCAGTTCTTTAATACCATATATCTTGTTTTTTTATCGCTCGTTATAAGTGTTCCTCTTGGTGTTGCAGCCGGCATCTATATGGCTGAGTATTCAAGGGATGGTAAATTTCTTACTTTTTTACGCATCTGTATCGAGTCATTATCTTCACTGCCCTCCATTGTTGTCGGTCTGTTTGGCTATCTGGTGTTTATTCTTCTGACCGGAGCCAAATGGAATCTTATGGCGGGTGCGCTTGCTGTATCTATATTAAGTCTGCCATTGATCACAACAACGACAGAGGATGCCATACGTTCTCTGCCAAAAGGTTTTAAAGAGGGGAGCATGGCACTTGGTGCTACAAAATGGCGTACGATATCGAAAGTACTGCTTCCGGCCTGCCTTCCGCGTATAGCAACCGGTGTCATTCTGGCTGCCGGCAGAGGCTTCGGAGAAGCTGCTGCTCTTCTTTATACTGCTGGTCAGAGCACTATCATCAACTGGTCGAACTGGGATGTGACCTCTTCCACCTGCCCTTTGAACCCATTCCGTCCTGGTGAAACACTTTCACTTCATATCTGGGCGATGCGAACAGAAGGAAGTCTGAACCCAAATGCCCCTGCTATCGCTAATTTCTCGGCGGCAGTTCTGGTCATTATGGTTCTTGCTTTTAGTTTGCTTGCACGTATCACCGCCAGGCGAATCAGTAAAAAAAGCGGAGGTCAAATATAATGGATACGACCAAGAATATTAAGTTTAACGTTCAGTCTCTGAATCTTTTTTATGGTGATTTTCAAGCCTTGAAGGACATCAGTTTTACGATCTATGAAAATGAAATCACTGCACTGATCGGCCCCTCAGGCTGCGGCAAATCTACTTTTTTAAAAACATTGAACCGCATGAATGACCTTGAACCAAACGTCACATTACATGGCTCTATACAACTGGATTCACAGGATATTAACAAAGACATGGACGCCATAGAACTTAGAAAAAGAGTCAGCATGGTATTCCAGCAGCCAAATCCTTTTCCAAAAAGTGTTTATGAAAACGTAGCCTATGGCCCTCGTATCAACGGAATCAGAAAAAAAGCACAGCTTGATGAAATTGTTGAACATAGTCTCAGACAGGCAGCCATCTGGGAGGAAGTGAAAGACCGGCTGCATAAGAGCGCGCTTGGTCTGTCAGGCGGACAGCAGCAAAGATTATGTATAGCAAGGACACTAGCACTGGAACCCGAGGTAATTCTGATGGATGAGCCAACATCTGCACTTGATCCCATTTCAACCATGAAAATTGAAGATCTTGCATCTGAGCTGAAAAAAAATTATACCATCGTTATCGTAACACATAATATGCAGCAGGCAAGCCGCATATCTGACAGGACCGCATTCTTTTTATTAGGGAACCTGGTAGAATATGATACGACTATCAAGCTTTTTTCACAGCCTTCTGATAAAAAAACGGAAGAATATATAACCGGACGCTTTGGATAACTAAAAACAAGGAGAGATATCATATGAGCACCAGAATACAATATATAAAGGAACTTGAAAAACTGAATCAGGATGTTCTTGATATGAGCAGCGAGATCTCCAATGCAATAGAAATGATGTCAGAAGCATTGCAATCACTTGATGCTTCGCTGTCAGTAAAAATCATGGATGGTGATGATGTAATAGATCATATGGAACGCTCAATTGAGAAATACTGTATCGACCTTGTTATCAAAGAAGCGCCCGTTGCTTCCGACTGGAGAAAAATTGCCTCTATAATGCGAATTGTGGCAGATCTTGAAAGAATTGCCGATCATTGCAGTGATATTGCAGGCTATGTCATTAAGCTTTCAAAGGAGAGCAAGGTCGAACCCCCAATTCAGTTCAATGACATGATAAAAATCATGAAATCCATGCTTTCAGATACAATCAATGCTTTTATAACTCTTGATACAGCACTTGCTGTTGATGTGGTCGATCGTGATGAATTTGTTGATCAGCTTTTTAATGCTGCACTTGATGAAATCTCTCTATATATAAAAGCCGTACCTGACAGTATCGAACAATATACAAGTTATATACTTATCAGCAAATATATTGAACGCATGGCTGATCATGCAGTCAATGTTGCAAAATGGATTCCTTATATTGCCAGCGGGGAGTATAAACTGTAAAAAGCATTAAACAATACTTTTACACCTACATCATTGTTATGACAAAATGTCACCTGCATATGACAGGTGACATTTTTATTTATATGTGCTATACTATCATGAAACTTCTGTATTCTGTTACTTCAGAACGTCTGACAAGATCAGAATGCAGTACATTTGCCGATCATTGAATTTAATTAATGACAAGTTACAATGGCAGAAAAAAAGGTGGAAAATAAAATGGAACAATTTAAAAAAATTACGTATGATGACTATGCAACATTAAAGGAGTATATAACTCTTCGTTCACACACTGTATGTGATTACAGTATTGGAAATATTATATTATGGTCAGATGTATACCAGACCAGATATGCAATAGCAGATGGATTTTTGTTCATTCAGTTCTCCTATAACGGAGAAGTTCATTTTGCTTTTCCGCATGGTAAAGGTGATCTGAAAAAGGCTTTTGAATGGCTTGCAGAATACTGCCGGGAACAGAACCTGCCCATGCACATTAATATTATTGATTCTTCTATGTATGAAGAGATCAATCAGCTTTTTCCTGATCAATACGATATTATATACAGCCGCGACAATGCTGATTATATCTATAACATCAGCGACCTTGCCGAACTGGCAGGTAAAAAATACCATAAGAAGAAAAACCATATCAATCGTTTCATGAAGGATAATACTGACTGGAGCTATGAACCAATTACAGACGAAAATACACCGGATGTCATTTTGATGGTCAAAGAATGGTGCAAAGCCAATCAATGCTGTGATGACCCGGATAAAGCAGCTGAGATCTGTGTAGCCATACATGGTCTTATGCATAGAAAAGAGCTTTGTATGATCGGCGGTATTTTGAAAATTCAGGGCAGGATCGTTGCCATGACCATGGGAGAAGCAGCCGATGATCAAAAGACCTTTATCATTCATTTTGAAAAAGCATTTGCTGATGTGAATGGTGCATACCCTATGATCAACCAGCAATTCATACTTCATGAGCTTATGAACTACACATATGTGAATCGTGAGGAGGATCTCGGGATTGAAGGTCTTCGTCAGGCGAAAGAATCCTATTACCCTGTTTTCCTGGCAGAAGCTGGTATGCTTATAGAAAAGAGCTCTGTAACGAATAAGTAATAAAATTAAGAGTGTGCTAACGGCTGTTACCAGTCAGGCACACTCTTTTTAAGTTTACTTTTACTCTTACTGATTTAACTGATGCATCTTTAAACAGTGCAAGGTCAGTATCCAAATACACCTTCCGCTGATTCATCATTCACTATCCAGTCTTCTACCATGACACAACGGTAATCATCTTTTGTATCACGGATATAAACACGTTCAATGCCCGCATTGATAACCAGGCGCTTGCACATGGAACAACAGCTCGACTGCCTGACATAATCATCTGTATCAACATCGATGCCGGATAAGTATAAAGAACTTCCGATCATCTTATCACGGGAGGCGCTGATAATAGCATTGGCTTCTGCATGAACACTTCTGCACATTTCATAACGTTCTCCTCTTGGGATCATGAGCTTTGTCCTGATACATGTTCCAAGATCTGTACAGTTTGCCCGCCCTCTTGGAGCACCGACATAACCTGTTGATATGACTTCATCGTGATTCACAATAACAGCGCCATATTTTCTTCTAAGACAGGTCCCCCGCTGTGAAACTACTTCTGCCAGATCAAGATAATAGTTGTTTTTATCTCTGCGCACAATAATATCCCCCCATCATTGGTATTGATCTGTATCTACTTTACCATAATCGTTATAAAATACCAATTGTTATTTTTTTATCTTGCCGACCCGGCAAGATCCTTCAATGATATAGAAACATTATGCTGGATAGGCTTCCATTCTACCTTTTTAAAGAGTGATACAAAGGATATCGGAATATAGGTAAACATAAAAATAGGAAAGGTAAAAGAATAAAGGATTTTCTGAAAGAAGCTGCAGTTGATTCTGCTGCGTTCCGTAAACATTGTAATTGCACCAAGAACAAAGAACATAAGATAGGCATTTAAAACGGTAAATGCTAAGGAGATGAGAAAAACCTTCCAGTCAAGAGATTTTGTAAAAAGTCCACTGACAGCAGCGGCTGAATTCAGCAGAAAGCTTGCTGCAGTTAATATTATGGCAGGCAGAATCGTCATTGTCATATCAAAACAGGAAACACCTTTTTTTGAAAAGATTCCTTTACCCAGGTTTGCTCCATATTTTCTGAACACCTGAAGATATCCTTTTGCCCAGCGAAGCCTCTGCCTCCATGATTGTGCAAATCTCGTCGGCTGCTCATCATAGATGATTGCATCATGACAATATCCTATCTTTTCTCCATGCAGCAGCTGATCGATAGAAAACTCAATATCTTCAGTCAGCAGAAAATGCTTCCATCCATTATTCTTTTCTATAACATCTGCACTGACTAAGAAACCAGTTCCCGATACTGCACAAGCATTTCCAAGCAGCATTCTCGCATGGTTCAGATATTCTGATTCACGCAGGAACCATAACGCATAACCAGCTGAGATCCAATTGTCACCAAAATTCTTTGAATTCCTATAAGAGGTTATGATCTTCATGCCAGAGGCAAAGGACTTATTCATTTCTCTGACATATCGGCTGTCGAGCAGATTATCAGCATCGATGACAAAATATCCGGCATAGCTTAGAAACCCATTGCTCTCTTTTATTTTGTCCAGCAGAAATTCAAGCGCAAATCCTTTCCCTATCTTTTGATGATTTGTTCGTTCAAAACAGAAGGCTCCTGCTTCTTTTGCAATTTTTGCGGTCGCATCTGTACAGTTATCTGCTACAACATAAATATCAATGTACTCCTTTGGATAATCCTGCTGATGTATGCTTTCAATCAGCTGTCCTATAACTTTTTCCTCATTTCGTGCTGATATGAGTATTGCATATCGACGCGGGGCAGCCTCCTGAATTTTCTTTCTTTTTTTAAATACGGTAATTGCAATGTAGAAAAACTGGTAAGAATAACAGACTGCGAAAGTAACTGCAATCAAAAAATTAATACGTTCCATAATTGTCATTATAATCTCCATTTCTGCACTGTTTATACTTGCGGCAGTATGATCTCTGCTTTGAACAGATCACCATCCAGCGACAGGATAAATTCACCATTCTGAAGTTCTGTAAGACTTTTTGCAATCGAAAGTCCCAGACCACTTCCTTCTGTATTTCTTGACCTGTCACCTCTGGTAAATCTTTCCATTAGTTCGTCGGCAGATATGTTTAAAACGTCCTTTGATATATTTTTTACAATGATATGTGCTTTTTTTCTGTCTCCTGAATGATCACAATAAATATCAAAATAGATCCTGGTGTTCTCCTGTGCATACTTACACGCATTACTAAGCAGATTATCAATAATCCTCCACAAAAGCTTTCCATCAGCCATTACCTGACAACTGTCCTGCGAAGCATTTATGATTGGCTGCAGATTATGCATTTCAAGTCTTTCATGATATTCACCTATCGTCTGATTGACTATTTCGATGACATTCATCGGCATCAGCTCGACCACAAGATTCCCGGTAGACGCTTTTGAAGCTTCAACAACATCTTCTGTCAGCTTTTTGAGCTTTGCTGACTGTCTTTCCAGAATCTCAATATAGTCTTTTAAGTTTTGATTCTCTATACCTTCTCTTTTTATTAAATCTATATAATTGATAATTGATGTCAGCGGTGTTTTAATATCATGAGAAACATTTGTAATCAGTTCAGTTTTCAACCGCTCACTCTTTAGTTTTTCATCCACTGCATTCGTTATACCGTCACCGATGCAATTCAGCTTGT
>QKDK01000156.1 GCA_003252135.1 Clostridia bacterium | reverse complement strand
ATACTGTCAGACACATGAGTCTCCAGTTTGCCGGCTAATTTATGTCGTAAGGCTGCCATTATCTGCCACCTCCTTTTTTACTTAAAGAGATTCGCGGATCTATCAGGGTCATCAGGATATCTCCTAACAGGAGTCCGATTACTCCGACAGTAGCAAAAAGCAGGACTACGCCCTGTACCATGTTATTATCATTCTTCTTAACAACATCGACCAGCAGACCGCCCATGCCGGGAACACTGTAGAGAGATTCAATATAGATGGAACCGACAACAGTATTCAGAAAAGAAGTGGGCAGATACTGAATCATAGGAACAAAAGCATTTCTGAATATGTGACTCTTCATCAGCCTGTTTTCAGAGACACCTTTGGCTTTTGCCAGTTTTACATAATCCTTTGTACTCTCATCTACCATGTAACGGCGTAACCACATACCATAATATGCGGTATTTCCAAGAGACATGGAGAACACCGGGAGGATCCAGCATAATGGTTTACTTACATCAAACAACAAAGGAACATCAATCAGTGTTGTTCCGTACAATTGGATAAACAGGTAATATACCATTGCCGGAACAGCCTGAATGAATACGATAAAGAGGGTTCCCAGTTTATCAAAGAATTTTCCTTTATTCTTTGTCATAAGTATACCCATTGGTAATCCGCACAACAAAGAAACAAGAATGGAGAGACTGCCAAGCTGAACTGAAACAGGTATTTTTTTGGCCAGGATTTCAGTCACTTCAACATTGGCACGGTATCTTCTTGATACACCAAGATCGCCATGCAGCAGACTTTTGTAAAAATTTACGAGCTGTACAGGCATGGGATCTGTCAGACCCATCTGCTCCAGACCGACCTGGATCTGCTCATCTGTTAACTTATCAAAGTTTTCAAAGTATCCCTCGATGGGCATTTGTCTGAGAAGAATAAACACCAGTGTAATGATAAAAAATAATGTGATCAGGGATCTTCCGATTCTTTTTGCTAGGTATGCTATCATAAATACTCCTGTTTCTTAGGCTTTTTCGCACAAATTCCCCGGAGACTAAATGGCTTTAGTCTCCGGGAATCTGTTAGATTCAGCTTATATAATTATTTTGCAGAATTTGCTTCGTACTCGTCTAAGGATACAAAGTGATCAAGGAGCTGGATTCCTTTATATCTGAGGTTTGGAACTGTACCGCAGGATGCATATTCACCCTGGAATACATCATAATTGATTGCGATGTAGCTGCTCACAGAAATTCCGTAAGGGATAACAAGTGCATGTTCGATCAGATAGCTTTCAGCTTCTGCAAAGGCATCATATCTAGCGTCTTTCTGTGCTTCGGCAGTAATAGCTTTTGCAGTATCAACAAGGTCAAAATATCCCTGGATCGTAGCAGCAGATGCAGTGCCGTTTTCAACTGCGGTTCTCATGAAAGCATACTTGTAACCAAGCATATCGCCTTCTGCCTGATAGAAAGGATCGGTCCATGTCTCAGGATCTGCATAGTCAGCACCCCAGCCGCATTTCATGAATGCATAGTCACCGGAACGGCGAACTGCTGTAAGGAAGGAATCAGAAGGACCAGCTTCTACAATGATATCGATAAAGTCAGTACCAAGAACGCTTTCCATCTGCTGTTCAACAACAGCACATTCCTTGTCCCAGTTGGTCGTGGTAGGGTTGTATTTCATAAGAACCTTGATCGGGAAGGTAGCTCCTTCAGCTGTAAGTTCAGTCATGGCTGCTTCTTTGTATGCAAGAGCAGCAGCTTCATCAAAGCTGTCAGCTGACTGGATATCAGCAAAAGCAGTAAGTGCTGTAAAGTCAACACCGCTTGCATTCATAGTGAAAGTAGTAGGTGTTATAGTATTCATAATGAATTCTTCAGGGGTGTTTGGTTCACTGATCGCAACAGGGTTCGTTCTGTTGAGAGCAGCCATCATAGCCTGACGGAAGTTTTCGTTGTTTACTGCCAGTGTCCAGTTTTCCGGCTCATATTCTGCTGCAAAGGTAGGACTAAAGTTAAAGCAGTAGAAGTAGGAATAGTCTGTAGCCGGACGTTCTTTACTGATCAGAGATGAGGTATCAGAATTAGCAAGCCAATCATCCAGGATATCAGAGCTGATATCAGCATAATCAACTTCACCGCGCTTCACCATCTCAGGAGCAAGTGTCTCTGCTTCTGCATTAAAAATGTAGTTCAGTGATGTAATATATACGTTGGAAGCATCCCAGTACAGGTCATTCTTTGTCATGACATGTTTTTCCTGAGGAGTGAATTCTGAAAGATAATATGCGCCATTATAGTACATGGTCGTATTGCTGGTTGCAAAGGATGCGCCCTGTTCTTCAAGCAGAGGACCATAAGCTGGCATATACAGAATATAGACAAGTGAAGAAAGGAAGTAAGGAACCTGTTTTGCAAGAGTGTACTCCACAGTGTAGGTGTCAACTGCTTTAATACCAACTTCTGAGAAGTCGATCGGTGACCAGGTCTTTCCGCTGTCATCAGTCAGGTTGGCTGCACCGTTATAATACTCTTCAGCATTTACAATGACACCAAAAAGGTTCTGTGCATTGGCTGCTTCATATTCAGGGGTGAGAACATACTTCATGGCATCAACAAAGTCCTGTGCAGTAACTTCTGCAACTTCTGCGCCTGTACTGTCAACCCACTTTACTCCCTGACGAAGGGTAAAAGTCCAGGTAAGACCGTCTTCGCTCTGTGTCCAGGAAGTTGCAAGACAAGGAATGATGTTACCGTCTGAGTCTGTCTCAACAAGCGTATCGATAGTATTTGCAGGAATGATCATTTCCTCGATAGAGCTTGTGGTCAGATAGTTCAGTGTCGATACTTCACTTGCATAAAGCTTTGTATAGGACTGGTCATCGGAAGCAGTATCTGTTCCTGAGGTATCTCCTGTTTCAGAAGATCCGCTGTCAGCAGCCGATGTTGGTGTTCCGGAAGCTGCATTGTTTGTTCCTTTGTCACCGCAGGCTGCAAGTGATACAACCATGGTAAGGCAAAGAAGCAATGTTAATAATTTCTTTTTCATAAATAGCCCTCCTAATTAGCATTTTTTGTACCATGAATGCATATCTTATAAAAGAATACACTCCTTGATCTCTTTGATCCCGATGCCATAATCTTCATTCATCAAGATGCAGGGTCCCTGATACGAAGGCCCTCCAATGTAGGGATCTGTCAGGCATAAGGATGGTCCATCCAGATCAGCCCTTGTGATAACTCCCCTTGCAGCGGCAAGATGAGCGGCAGCACTGACTGCTATTTTGCTTTCGAGCATGCAGCCGATCATGCATTCCACATGATATGTGTCTGCCACGGCACATATTTTAAGTGCCTCATGGATACCGCCAGTTTTCATCAGTTTTATATTGATAAGATCCGCACCATGCTCAGTGATGATTTTAATGGCATCTTCTACAGAAAATACACTCTCATCGGCAAGTATATGCGTTCCTACATTGGCTGTTACATACTGCATACCATGAAAATCATGGGCTGCAACAGGCTGTTCGACCAGGTCAATATCCAGGTCTTTATCCTCCATGGCACGAATGATCCTGACTGCTTCTTTTGGCTGCCAGCCCTGATTCGCATCCACTCTGATTATGATATCTCTGCCGACAGCATTACGAATGGCTTCGATCCGTTCGATATCCCGAAGGCCTTCTTTACCGACTTTGACCTTCAGTATATGAAAGCCATGACTTACAGCCTGCAAACTGTCTGCGACCATTTCATCGATGGGATTGACGCTGATGGTCAGGTCAGTTTCTATGGTGTTTCTGTTTCCGCCGAGGATCTTATACAGCGGTTTTTTCAGATTCTTAGCGTACAGATCGTAGACTGCCATATCTACGGCAGCTTTGGCAGAGGTGTTCTTCAACATGCATGAATGAATTTTTCTCATGATCCCGTCAAGATTTTCTATATCCATACCTTTGATGGATGGAGCTATAAAGTCTCTGACGGCAGTAATGATGGAACCTTTCGTGTCTCCTGTAATCACCGCAGTCGGCGGAGCTTCTCCAAAACCTGTTTCACCGGAATCGGTTTCGATCATGATAACTATATTTTCAACCGCTTCGACGGTTCTTAACGCTGTCTTAAAAGGAGTAACAAGGGGTATCCTTACTTCTCCTATTTTTATGTCACGGATTATCATATTGCCTCCTGTCAGCCGATATTATTTCCAGAATTACAGTACAGAGCATAGGCGGTGTCCTGCATGAACCGTTCATAGACAGGAACGTCGACTTCATTGCCCATGAAGAGAAGCAGCAGCGGTTCCTTACCAAAGAGTATACCGACATCATGCGTGATACCGGTATCTTCACCGGTCTTATGAGCGATATCGATCTTTTCTGTAAAATGAAACGGGATTTTTCCGTTTAATCTCTGGTTCTTCAGGATTTCAAGCATCTTTTTAGAGCTTTCCTGTGAGACCAAGGTTCCCAGGTACATCTTTTTGAGCATGTCGGCAATATCCTTTACAGAAACATAATTCTGTATACCGCGTTCAGAAGCTTCTCTGTCAAAAAGAAAACGGTTCAGGCGAATCTGTGTATAATTCATATCCTGCATAATGGCATTGATGGTATCCATACCGATTCTTTTAATCAGGATATTGGTCGCAGAGTTGTCACTAAGAATGATCATAAGGCTGCACAGATCTTCCAGGGTAAGCTCAAGACCGTTATGCAGTACATTCAGAGCACCGCAGGAAGGCTTTTTGTCTTCTTCTTTCAGGACATAACGTTCCAGAAGATGAAGCTTTCCTTTTTCTGCCTGGTCAAAGAGCGCGATCATGATGGGTATTTTGATGATGCTCGCTGCCATCATGGGCAGTTCAGACTGATAGGAGCTGCTTGCTCCTGTTATAAGATTTTCAAAATAAAATGATGTCTTACCTGCGAACTGACGCAGGCTGTTGTTTATATCATCAAGCAGATACGTTGGAATCTCCTCCATTTCGTATACAATTATAAATTGTTTTTTTGTATTAACGTATAAAATGATATCAGAAAAAGTGAAAAAAGTCTATTTCATATGTAAAAAATAATGTATTATTTATGAAATAAAGAATTTTTAGCTATAATTGGATTATTTTGTGAATAAAAAAACGCTGGTATTGTAGTAGGAATACTAACACCAGCGTCAGAAGTTGTTTTAACATGAAGTTATTATAACCCAATTTTAATGAATGTCAAACACAGATTGTGCTATTTGATATTTTTTTATCAAATAAGAATGCTGCAGGTGGACATTACCAGATCCTGATTTTATTAAAACCGCTTTTCAGGCAGGATACCGGTCCGGGAGCAGAATCTGATGATTTTTCAATACCGCATAGATCAACAGACAGGGTTACAGGGGTGCCATCCGGGTTTTCAAAGTCTGCATCCGCGATTCTGACACGCTGCAGAGAGCTTGTTGTCTGATTCACACAAAGGAAGGTATCAAAGGATTTTGGCAGTGTACAGGTCAGATAAACGTCTGATTCTTCCACAGTAATGGTAAAAGCCGGATCAAAGTCATCATTCTGCAGTTTTATGGTTTCCCTGGAAAAGGCGACGGCACCGTTAAAATACGCATTATGGTGAATATATACAGGCTGTTCGACTTCAGTGAATTTCTCCGAATCACAGGGGATAAGCTTATCAACGCTGGATATATACTCATCAAGAGATGTCGTGTATGCATCAAAATGAGAGGTTCCAATACCAGGCTGGTCTGCATTTCCTGCAAAGATATTATTAATGAACCGGTCATCCCCGCCGTATATGAACGAGAAGCCTTTAACTTTGGTGCTGTGAGGCAGATGGTACTGAGTCGATCTGTCAAGAATCTTATGCTGGTTCATTTTTCCGCACACCAGATTGTTGATATATGCACCGCCCTGAGACATATTATCAAGGCTATATGAGGATGCAAAGATATTATGATCGACAATATAAGGACCATGACTGACCTCTACAAAGAAATCTCTGGTATTATCATAAAAGATATTACTGCTGAACCTTGTTCCCTGTGTTTCCCAGTCAGACCACAGACCAAGAGAACAGTTGTGAATGCGGTTATGATGGATATATGTGTCAATGGCAGCATGGAACTTGATTCCGGCTATTTCGTACCCCCAGTATTCGCGCTTTTGTGCTATGTTATAGATATGATTGTGATGGATCTCGCTGAATACACAGCCTAAGTGACCGACGATGCCATTCTGTCCGCAGTCATAGATCGTATTATAACGTACTTTATGAGAACCGATCTTTTCTTTGGACCAGCCGTTTCTTTCTGCCGAGAAGACTGCCTCAAGCTGATAAAGATATCCGGGCTTGTCTTTTCTGACAGAGCGGTAATTATGACCGGTAGAAGCTTCTTTTCCGAGGCTGATGGCACTGCATTTGGAGTCGTGGATAATATTGTTCTCAATGATCCAGCCCTTGCTCCAGTTAGCACCAAGGAGACCCGGCTGATCTGCTGTCGGAGGAGCCCATGGAGTGGCCGCCTGTGACATCTCAAATCCGCGGACCGTGATGTAATCGATGCCTGTCTGGACAGGATAAAAGCAGGATCTTCTGACATTGATCTCCACAAGCTCCTTTGTCGGGTCAGCATCATGAAAATTGGCATAAATTGCAGTAGTATCTGCGGTAACTTCTGCGAACCATACATAGGCAGTCTGTTCCGGGTAAAGTACAGGCACTTCATGATTGATCCAGAGATCCATTGCCATGGTTCTTATTTCAGGCTGCAGCAGTTCTTTATAGGAAGTGACTTCATAAAAAGACATACCATTGAGGTAGACATCTCCGCAATGCTTGGTCTCTTTGATAGTGACCAGCCAGTCTCCAAAGATTTCAAGCTGATAGGGGTTATAATCACCGAAAAAAGCATTAGGCAGTTCGGTCTTCCAAATACTGTCCTCCACCCGGGTCCAGTCTGTTATCTGTTCTGAACCCTTGATGATTACCTTTTCTCCCTCAGCAGTCTGATAAGTGATGCGTCTGGTATCGCTAAGACCTGGATGCGCAGGGTTTACCCATTCACGGTATATGCCTTCATGAACAATGACGGTATCACCTGCTGCAGCAGAAAATGCAGCTTTATTAATAGATAGAAATGGTTTTTCCTTTGACCCGATCCACTGATCGGAACCTGTTTTTGATACATGATATTCCATCTGATCCTTCTCCCTTCGTACTATCCCTTTTGATTATGCATGATGCACTGGACTTATTCATTATTATAGGTGAAAACCTCTTTTCTGGATATTCGTGTTGTAGTATAATGTAAGACAATATTTGTGGTATCGGAGAGTGCATTATGATATTTTTTGAAACCAGGGGATTGCCTGGAAAGGAGCTGTTTTGGAGTTTTTCCATGAAGAACATAAGATTTCCCATGCATTTTCACAGAGCGTATGAGTTCATATATGTAAATTCAGGAATGACGGAGGTTGTAATTGATCAGAAAAAATTCATACTGAAAGAAAAGGATCTGGCATTTATTTTTCCGGGCCAACAGCATGAATTTACCGGAGGTACAGAAGCTGAGATGACCATATTTCAATTTGCACCAGAGATGGTCGAACCTTTCTATAGTAAATATA
>QKDK01000020.1 GCA_003252135.1 Clostridia bacterium | reverse complement strand
CCAGTTTCAGCAGTGCATGCACATGTCACCATCGGAATGGAAGAAGGAATGTACAGCCATCATCAGCCAGAATGAAGTGACCTCTTTTGAGGATGAAAACACGAGACATATTTTTGGGCTGTAGCAAGGAAGGTTCATGCTGATCAGCGCAGGAGAAGTCGTGATGAATGTGCATCAGGTTTCTGCTTGTATCTTATAATAAACTTGAATAATTCAAGTAAAACCAGCTGATTCCATAAGTAATTCAAGTAAAACACTGTAAATATGCAGGTAAATATCGTAATTACAAACGCTCTTGACCAGAATATATACTTTCGCATAGAATAGCTTTCGTTGCAGGAAATCACGAAAGCGAGGATACGAGGATGAGCACTACAGAAAAGATGAGCAAGACATATGATCCATATGAAAATGTTGTGGCAGTCATGGAGGAAGCAGCAGAAATCGGTAAGATCGATAAAAGAATGTTTGATATTCTTAAGAATCCGCAGCGGGAAACAAAGGTCTACCTTCCTGTCGAGATGGATGACGGACATGTTGAGGTATTTGAAGGATATCGTGTTCAGCATTCTAATATACGGGGACCGTTCAAGGGTGGTATCCGCTATCATCAGGACTGTAACATTGAGGAGATCAAGGCACTTTCCGTTTGGATGTCGTTAAAATGCGCCATGGTCAACATACCCTTTGGCGGGGCAAAGGGCGGTATCAAAGTGGATGTAACGAAGCTGTCGGAACGGGAGCTCTGCAGACTGACAAGACGTTATACCTATGCGATAGAACCGATCATTGGTGCCGATACCGATATCCCGGCACCGGATGTGAATACGAATGCGCAGATCATGGCATGGATCCTTGATACCTATAGTATGCTGAAAGGAAAACCAAGTCCGGGTGTAGTCACCGGTAAGCCTGTAGAGCTCGGCGGTTCCAAGGGAAGGACATCAGCGACCGGGCGAGGCGTTGTTAATGCGGCACAGCTGCTTTTAGAACATGAAGGCAGGGAACTTTCAGGATGTAAGATCGCCGTGCAGGGATTTGGAAATGTAGGCTCCCACACAGCGAGAATAGCACATTTCCGCGGAGCCTGCGTGGTTGCATTAAGTGACATCAGCGGCGGTATTTACTGTAAGGATGGGCTTGATGTCAACGAAGTCATTGCTTTCACCGAAGGCGGTAAACGACTGAAGGACTTTGAAAAGTCCGGAGTGAAGCATATTACGAATGAAGAGATTCTTGAGTGTGAATGTGAGATTCTTGTGCCGGCAGCCCTGGAAAATCAGATACATGAGGGGAATGCAGATAAATTAAAATGCAGGTATATCGTGGAAGGTGCCAATGGTCCGACCACCTATGAGGCTGACCGTATTCTGGAGGAGCGCGGTATAAAAGTGATTCCGGATATTCTGGCAAACAGCGGCGGTGTTGTGGTATCATATTTTGAGTGGGTACAGAACATTCAGGAGCTTACCTGGGAGAAGGAACATATCAAGGAAAAACTGTTCGAGATCATCCAGGCAGCATTTAAGGATCTGCTAAAGGTGGCAGAAGAGTGCAGCTGCTCTTACCGGATGGCAGCCTATATCATTGCAATACGCCGGCTGATGTATGCAGAAAAAATCAAGGGTATCTTTCCGTAATGACGTTATAAGGACAGCGCAGGGTTTCTAAGCTATAAAATTTACAAGATCTTTATTCTTCGTGTTTTTGTTCTGCCTGTTTTGAAAAACTGCTTTACATTTTCCTGTATTTATGATTAATTTAACATGGAAAGCTAATTATTTGATTATTACCATACGCACAGATTGCTTTCAATAAATCAGGTCAGATGGAAAGAGGGTATTCCAGAATGCCGGAAAAGGAAAGTGTTTTACCGGATAACAGAGATAAAGAGAGGGATTATAACAGGGACATCAGCCAGAATGATGTATTTGATCTTATGATGCTAGCAGGGAAGATACTGCTTGAAAATGGTGCCGAGATCTTTCGGGTTGAGGAAACCATGAAAATAATAGCCGGATATTATCATGTGAATGGTCTGGATACCTTTGTGCTTGCGAATGGCATCATAACGACTATGAAGATGGAAGGAAAAGAGAGCCGGACCGGTCAGGTCATGCATATTCCTCTGTCTCCTGTCCATCTTGGCAGGGTAACGGAGGTCAACAGAGTATCCAGAGAGATCGTAAGCGGAAGATACACTATTGAAGAAGCGATGGAAGAGCTGAACAGAATTGAAGCACTTCCATTTGAAACGAAAAAACTCAGGATATTGTTTGCAGGGATCGGCAGCGCATCCTTTTGCTATCTGCTGGGCGGATCGCTGCTCGACAGCCTTGTTGCTTTTATAGCAGGCTTTGTTTTGTACATTGTCATGATTATAATGCAGAAAGCCAAGACACCGGAAATGCTTAGCATTGTCTTTGGCAGCGCCCTTGTAACAGTCGTTTCCATTTTACTCTACACTGCGGGAATCGGAGATAACATCAATAACATCATGATCGGTTCTATTATCTGTCTGGTGCCGGGAGTATCCTTTACCACCGCTGTTCGAAACTTTTTTAACAGTGATTACCTGTCCGGAACGGTACGTCTGGTCAATGCACTGCTGGTATCGATCAGTATAGCGGTAGGCGTAGGAATGGTCATGCTGATCTGGCATGCAGTTGTCTGATATGCGTAAAGCGCAGAATGGAGCATAGAAATGATTGTACATTTGATGATACAGTTACTGGTGGCGTGTGTTGCCACAATTTCTTTTTCAATATTATTCAGTACACCGCGCAGAGAGTTCTTATTCTGCGGGATTACCGGGATGACTGGGTGGCTGTTCTATCTGATAACATATTCGATGATTGAATCTATTCCTCTGGCTACTCTTATCGGGACCATCTTTGTCACATTGATTTCCCGTATTTTTGCCGTGAACAGAAGAGTACCAGTCATTGTATTCCTGATCGCAGGCATATTTCCGCTTGTGCCAGGAACAGGGATCTATTTTACGGCATATTATGTCTTTATGAATAAAATCAGCCTTGCCAGTGAGTATGGGCGGGAGACGCTCGGCATAGGACTTGCAATAGCATTTGGTATCATGCTTGCATTCCTGATTCCTCAAAAGTTCTTTAATTACAGAGGTAAATCAAAAAAACAGGACAACCTGATAAAAAAATGGTACTAAAAAAGTGTGAAAAACACGAAGTTAACATGCGTAAATCATGCATGTAACCATCTTCGTGTAAAAGAACTACGATATTCTCGCAGAGGGCTCGAACATCTTGTTCTTACTTATTATTTGTGATGCCAAATGACGGCATCATGTTATGAAGTGTGAAAGCAGTGACAGGTAAAAATATTGGGGAAGAAAAGGTGAAAAAATGCAGTGCAGAATGAGAAAGATTATATCCTTGGTTCTGTTGACGGTGCTGATCGTGGGCATGGTTCCGGCCGCAGACGCAGCTGCGGTCACAGGATGTACAAGAGAGACATTCCTGAAAATGGTATTAACTGCCTGTAATGTCGCTTACACAGACAGTGATTACTTAGAGAAGGCGGCTGATTATGGATTGATCAGAGAAAGTACGTTTTCGAACTATACCTGGAGAACAACAAAAACAGATGCGGCTATTATTCTTGTAAGAGCAGACTATTATCTGAATGGCAATAAAGTTTCTGCCGCAAAAGCAGAAGCAATTATGAAAGGAATCACAGATATCAGCCTGGTGAGCCATGCAAGAGGAGTATACTTGGCAAAAGCTGTGCATCTTGGGTTTATCGCAGGAAGCAAAGATCCGACAGAAGAATATCCAAACGCCATCAAAGCAGGAGCACTCTCCTATATATCGCTGGGAACCGCTAAAAGACTTGTTGCGATGCTGAAAGGCGATACGGCAAGAAATGATATTGCAGATCCTGGCCTGAGCACTGTGACAGTCACAGTGACACCGACGCCTGCTCCGACAGTACCTGCAGTTTCCGAATATACCTTTAATCATGAATATGAAGATGCAGTATTTGAGCTGATCAATAAGGAGCGGACAGTAGCCGGCGCTTCAAAGCTTGCATTCAATGAAACGCTCCGGTCTGCAGCTGAGAGCAGAGCCGTTGAAATCAGTGAGTATTTTTCACATACCAGACCAAACGGACAGTCCTGTTTTACGATAATCGATGAATATAACATCACGAATTATTCATCACTGGCCGAAAATATTGCGTATGGGCAGAGAACCCCGCAGCTTGTCATGACAGCCTGGATGAATTCAGAAGGACATCGGGAGAATCTGCTGAATACCAAGTATACTCAGGTCGGTGTAGGTTGTTATGAAGCAAACGGAACAATATACTGGGTACAGATCTTTATGGATCTGTTCGACTAGAATCAGTGCATCCGTAATCAACAGATTGATAAAAGAGCTCGTATTTGTAAGCAGAATACGGCTCTTTTTTTGCTTTGCCATGCAAAATTCATGACATTATGTGATTGTGAATATTCGGTGTAAAAACGGAGCTGATCAATACACAACAATTAAATTAATTTAGTTGCCAATAAATATTGTAAATTTATTTATTTTATTGCATTATATTATCTGATGACGGTATTGTATTGCTTTTGCAGTGATACAGTGACTGGCACGAAAGTCCAGAGAAAAGAAAGGAGTTAAAAAGGCAGGATTGTCACCTTTTTAAAAAACATGGAGATTAACGGATTCTCAGTCAAATGCCATTTTTATTATTTTAGGAATGAGGACTGGTATGAGATACCAGAAGACCTTCTGACCGAAGAAGGATTTTTGTATCAGCAGGATAGCGCCACATATTTTTGCAGGCTGCAGGGCGGTAAGGATACGGTCTTGTATCAGATGGGATTTGATGCACCTTATGAAACAAAACTTAAGCTTGAACTTGAACTGCAGGAAGAAAATTCATACTACCATTTGATTCCCTGCAATATTTTTGGAGATAATCATGCTGATGAAGCAAAGCCAGGTGAATTTCCGCTGCTGACATACGCACATCAGGATAATTCGTTCTGTTCTCCCATGTGGGAGTTTCGCGCAGACAGGGCTGCAACACCTATATCTGCACTGGCCTGTGAAAAAGGTGCAGTGGGAATTTCAATAGAGCCTTATGCTAAAAGCGGTGACGCGTTCATTCATAATGGTCTGTTCTCGGGTCTGCCAGAAAGGTTCGGCGTCACATTAGGATATACCAATGCACCGGTGACGGTGATTAATAAGAGAACTCCGGGAGAAGCAAAAGGAGATACTGCAAAAAAGGCTGTCACAGAAGGTACAGTTTATGCCTTTACAGGACATGGACGCCTTGATATTCATCGTATAATAAGAGCGGAATACGATAAAATCCACGAGAGAGCCGTTTTCAGAAAAACCTTCAAAGAAGCAGCCAAGGCACTTCTTGATACATTTGTTTCATTGAACTGGAGCGAAGAGGAAAAAGAATATACCAACAGAAAATGCCAGCCGCCAATGACAACTACACTTACACCATGGCGCAGTGTAACAGAGATCGGATGGACCGGAGGCGCGATTCTTTCATATCCGATGGTTCTTTGCAGAGATTTACTGCCTGAATTTGCGAATGAAGCATTTGAAAAAGCCAGGTCAGGGGAAGAGATCATTGACAGGATCGTTGCCGGATTTAATGAAGCCTCCGGTCTCTGGTATGATCTTACTGTACCTGATAAGGCGACCGGCAGCAGAGTCAATGGCTGGTGGACTTATCTTGGACTGGTGAAGGACTGTCACTGTGCTTATAATGTGGGAAGTGCAGCACATTATATAACAAAAACACTTTGCTATCTGAAGGGGAAAAATAAAGAAATTAATAAAGAATGGCTCGATAGCTGCACAAAAGTCTTAGGGACCGTGATAAGCCTGCAGAGGGAAGACGGCGCATTTGGATATACCTACAGCATAACAGAGAAAAAGGTTACTGACTGGAGCGGCTTTGCCGGCTGCTGGTTTGTTCCCGCCTGTGTTTATATGTACCGGCTCACAGAGCAGGATAAGTATATGGATGCTGCTAAAAAAGCAATGAGGTATTACAGAAGCTTTGTTGCTGATCTGAACTGCTATGGAGCGCCGATGGACACATGGAAATCCATCGATCAGGAAGGGAACCTCGCCTTTGTCAGAGGTGCCAGACTTCTCTATGAAGATACAAAAGATGAGGAATTCCTTGAGATGTTCAGGATCGGTGCAGAATATGAGTATTTATGGCGGTATGCATATAAAAGCAGACCGGATCATGATCCTTTACAGGACGGGTGGAACTCCTGCGGCGGTTCTGTAACATCCGTCTCCAATCCGCATATACATCCCATGGGTGTCATTATCGATGCAGATTTAAGATACCTTGCCGGAGTCACCGGTGACAGCTACCATGAAAGCAGAGCATATGACAGCAGTGCCTGGCTGATGCAGACATTGGAGCTGTATCCTGAAAAGACCGGGTATGGAAGATACGGTGTATTGTCAGAGCGCTGGTGCCCGAGTGACGGACTTACTGTCGAAGAATACAGTGACGGCAGGCCATACAGCAGCTGGTTCAGTTATAATCTCTGGGCAGCTGCCAATGCACTGGAAGCAGTCTGTGAGCTGTGTCTGTAGATTCATTTTATCAGAAAAGGTAAAACATGTATTAGCATGTTTTACCTTTTGTACTATGCAATTACATATTGTGTACTTTTACAAAATATATGCTATAATAAAAGTATATCAGAGAAGATTGAGGAAATGTGTATGCATATACTTTTTTATTGCTCTTTTGCGAATTCCATTCTTTTCTTTGTTATGGCAATTTATGTAGCAGAAAAAGTGCGAAAGTCAAAAGCAGCAATGCCACTGCTTCTTCTTTATTTGAGTTTTTCAGTATGGTGCCTGGGATCAGCTTTTTTCAATGTAGCTGAAACAAAAGAACAGGCTTTTTTCTGGTATGATGTTTCCAGTATTGGATGGATCTTTTTCCCTGCACTTTCCCTGCACTTTTTTAAACATCTGGCATACTCTTTTCAGAGTAAAAAGCATGAGAAACGGTTTATGAGCATTTATTCTGCACCGGTCCTCCTGCTAGTCTTAGAGTTGTTTTTTCATCAGAATCTGCTTAGAGATGAATTAGTACAAAGTGGGTCAGGTCTTGGATGGGCCATGACGATATCCGTTAAGAGCCCCTTTTACTATCTGTATATCCTTTATGTAATAGTATGTATATCGGTCGGGATATTCTACGTCAGAAGATGGGGAAATCTGAATTCACTGACAGAACATAAAGTTCAGAGCAGGAATTTATTTCTTTTAACAGCGCTTGTCCTGTTGGCCGGGTTTTCCTTAGACTTATTTATACCTGTTTTTTCGAGTTTTCTGCCTCCTGTTTCCAATGTAGTTCTGTTCTTTCTCTTTCTCACTACTGCTCTGAACCTGAAAAAGTATGATATCTTCAAGCCGCCTGGGTTTGTTGCATATACAACAATACTGAATACGCTTGATGATCCGGTGATCTTATTTGACGAAGAGTATAAGTTCTTTTCTATATCAAAAGCTTTGACTGCCATGCTTTCATATACGATTGATGATCTGAAAGGTAAGCAGTTACCCTATATTCTTAAAAATCATTCATATAATCAGGAGAATGCAAAGACACTGTCTATGCAAAAATTTCTGTACGATAAAGAGCTGATCCTGGTCGCAAAAAACGGACTGGAGATTCCTGCTGTTTATTCGGCATCTGTTGTAGAAGATGCAAGAGGTGATTTTCTTGGCTACATACTTTGCCTGCGTGATATATCGATGAGAATAACCAGAGAAAAGGAATTGATCGAGAGCACGAAGAGGTATAAAGAGCTTATTGCAGAACAGTATGTTATGGCTAATTTTGACCTGCTGACGGGTTTGCCTAATCGAAGAAGCTTTTTTGCAATGCTTGAAGAAAGAGTCAAAACTTACAAGAAGGTTCACGAAGACTTTACTGTGCTGTATATGGATTTAAATGGCTTCAAAGATGCAAACGACACCTATGGTCATTTAGCAGGGGATATCATATTAAAGGAGACTGCAGACAGAGGCGCTTTCGCTGCAAGAATGGGAGGGGATGAATTTGTCATATTATATCCAGCCTGCGAGATGCCTGATGGCATAACAGGTGTTATAAAAGGTATCAAAGAGCTGATAGATCAGCCATTCCTGATTCAGGGAACAAAAATACACATAGGTATTGCAATCGGATATAAAACATTTTCAGAAATGGGTGAAGATACAAATAATCTGATGGGTCAGGCCGATCTGGCAATGTATGAAGATAAGCTAAAATCAAAAGCAAAAAAATGAAAGGATAAATCTATGTCTGCTTTTTCTTTGATTGCATTTGCGAATTTTGTAATTTTTATGTTTCTTTTTTTCTATATCCTGTCTTTAAAAAAATATCAGCTTACCCTGAATATCAGCTCGGCTTTGATTTGCCTTGTTCTTGGATTCTGGAATTTTTTTAATATGTTTGTTTATATGGCTGATAGCGGAGAAGAAGCAATGAGCTGGTATCATGCGGCGGCATGCTGCATGTTCCTTTTTCCGCTGTTTACCTTTTATTTTTTTGTCAGATTTACAAAGAATGACCATCTGGTGAAAAGTATCTGGGTGAAGATCTTAAGTTATATCTTGCCGGTCACGCTGATTATTCGAAATCTTTACCGCCCGATTTTGGCCGAAAGGTTTGTAAAAAGCGATATAACCCATGTCTGGGCATATGAGAACAGGTCACCCTCAGTCTGGTATTATGTCATTTTGCTCTATCTGCTGCTTTATTTTATTCCTATATTTGTTATGCTGTATCAATGGCAGAAAAAAAGCAGATACCGCATAGACAGGAAAATCGCCATTGGATTTATCGCCATTGATTCACTGGTTTTATTGATCGGGTTTATAACAGATCTTCTGCTGCCAGTATTCGTATCTGTAGTTCCGCCGGCGGCTAATCTGTCACTTTTTATTTTTGCCGCCTTTCTCTGGTTTGCCATCCGTCATTATCATATGTTTCATATAAGATATGCACCAACTGCTGAGATGATTTTTCAGACGATCATTGACCCGATTGTATATACGGACCAAGCTTTTCATATTGTTCTTATAAATGCAAGTGTCAAACGTTTATTTTCCTATTTTGCAGATGAACTGACAGGAAAATACCTGCCTGATATATTACCGGAATATGAACAGCTGCTTAGCTCTGAGAAAAAAAGTGCTGACATAAAACTGGAGTTAAATGATGGGAGTATAAAATATCTGATGTACAATAGATCGACTGTTACAAATGTAAAAGGGCAAGCAGCAGGGGAAATCTTTGTATTCAAAGATATAACACTGAAGGTGAAAGAAGAAGAGGAATTAAGCCTGATCAACCAGAAGTATGCTCAGGCAGCTGAGGAGATGTATTATTCCGCAAATTATGACGCTGTTACAGGACTGCGAAATCGTGAAAGCTTCTTTCGGCAGCTAGCGGCGGAAAAGGAAAAGGCAGATCTTTCTGGCGATGATTTTGCTCTCTTGTATCTCGATCTGGATGGGTTCAAACAGGTCAATGATACCTATGGTCACAGTACAGGCGATATTGTACTGAATATAACAGCAAAGAGGCTGGAAAGCATTCAAAAGGATAATGACTTCATAGCCAGAATGGGAGGAGATGAATTTGTAATACTTATTATGGGAGCACAAGACCATGAAAGCCTAAAAGAGCGTATTTTTGAGATAAAAAAGGTGTTTGCTGATGAGATCAAGGTCAATTCAATAACACAAAGCTGCAATATCTCTGTTGGAGCAGCGCTGTATTCTGAAGCCGGTAATGACACAGAACAGTTGATCCGTATGGCTGATAATGCCATGTATTCTGATAAAAAACAAGAAAAACAGCAGTCAATTGTGGGATCAATACAAAAGCAACTTTAAATAAACAAGAAAGAAGAAAACATGCATATACTTGTCTTGTGGTTTTTTGTATTTGCTTGTAGCACTGATCCTGTGGTTCATAATGACTTTGCTGCGATAAACTGAAAAAGTCAGGCATACATGAAGCCTTACAACATACATAAAGCCTTACAACATACATAAAATCTTACAACATACATGATTCAATCAAATAACTGCTTGACAAAGTCAAATAAAAAACTATAATGAAGAATAAAACTGACTGTCAGGAGGCTCTGGTATGGATCTAAAAAATCAGATAGCACATATTAGAAGATTCAACAGGAATTATACAGCAAGAATAGGTCTGCTTGAAAAACATATTCTGGACAGTGAATATACGCTCACTGAAAGCAGGATCATGCTTGAAATCAAGGAAAGAACAGACTGCACGGCAAAAGATATTTCAGAGGGACTTTCCATGGATCCGGGATTTGTGAGCAGAACGATAGCAGCTCTGATAAAGCGGAACATGGTGGACAAGACCATTTCCGTTAAAGATAAAAGAGCATCCGTTCTGAAACTGACAGAAGGAGGGAGAAAGCATCTTGCCATACTGGACGAAAGATCAGATGCCCAGATCGGCGGTATGATTCTAGACCTGACGGAGAAAGAACAGCAGAAAGTATATGAAAGCATTACAAATCTGAATGAATATCTGCTGCATGAAGAAAAGCAGGATTCAAGGATCATAACCATCAGAAATGAGCTGCGTGCCGGCGATGCCGGGAGACTGATCATGATGCATGGAGAGCTTTATAAAAAAGAATGTGGATACAATCAGAACTTTGAAGGTTATGTATGTAAAACATTTTATGATGTGTTAGTACATGGAAACAGCGAAAGAGACAGATTCTGGCTGGCAGAGGATGAGGCTGAGAGCGGGATAGTGGGTTCCATAGCCATAGTGGCGAGAAGTGATAACACCTGTCAGCTTCGCTGGCTTTTGGTACTTCCTGAGTACAGGAAGACCGGTCTTGGTCAGAAGCTGATCAGAGAAGCCTTGATCTATGCCGAAAACATGGGCTTTGGTAAGATATTTCTCGAAACAAGCAATGAGCAGCAGGCAGCAATCCATCTCTATGAGAAATACGGATTTACAATACAGAGAACATATGAAATCAACGACTGGGGAAAACCCCTGACCGGAATAGCAATGGAAAAAACCTTATCATAAGCTTAATAAAACATTTACGACAGGAGGAAATCATGAAAATCGGTATTATCGTATTATCCTACACAGGAAACACCTATTCGGCTGCAAATAAGCTGAGCCTTGCATTGAAAAAAGAAGGCAGAGATATTGAAATTCGAAGAATAGGTACCGAAAGCACAGATCCAAATTCACCCGGCGGGAAAAAAATAAACGATGCACCTGATACACAGCCCTTTGATATTATACTTTTTGGTGCACCGGTCTGGGCATTTTCATTATCGACGGTAATGAAGCAATATCTTGCACAGATCATGACCTTACAGGGGAAAAAGGTCGGGTGCTTTGTGACACAGGGGCTGTCTAAGCCGTGGCTGGGTGGAAACCGTGCGTTAAAACAGATTAAAAAGATTTGTACGGATAAGGGAGCGGTTGTATTCGCAGAAGGCGTTATCCATGCTTCAAGTAAGGATATGGAGAAGCAGACAGATGATCTGATAAAAAGGATGTCCGTGTTATGATTGACCGGCAGCGAAGGCTGCCGGTTTTTTTCTGTAATCTGACCTGCTGTGCGGGTAGATGCAAAATTTTGGGCTTTTTAAACAATTTGTATTTACTATTTCTCTTTTTCGTTATAAACTACTGTTCAGATACAAAATATCAGAGCTTGCCGTGACAGTCACCTTATAAATATCTTCGTGATTGTGCCTAATTTTCGAATAAAATAGGTCTTTCATCCTTGTTGGATTTGCTGAAAGAAAAAATATTTACTTAAAACTTTCGCAAAACTGTAGTCGAAAGGAAGAAAAAGGTGTACAATGGGAATAAAAGCAGCCCTCACGAAAACGGCGTTAGGGGGAGGAATAAAGGAGGTTTTGTATGCAGTTGAACAGCAAAGAGCTAAAACAGATCTTACATGACAATGGTGCATCAATAGTCGGATATGCCGATCTGGCAAAGTACGTTGATGACGATTTACGCTCCGGTGTATCGGTTGTAATTAACCTGCCAAGAGAAGTGGTTCGTTCCATTGCTAATGGACCGACACGAGAGTATTTTGATGCGTATCATGAACTGAACAATAAGCTGGATCGTCTTGCAGTGATTGGCGCAGATTACCTGAAAAGCTTTGGATATCGTGCAATTCCGCAAACAACAGATTTTGTAAAAGAGGATGAAACATACACAACAAAGCTTCCGCATAAAACAGTGGCGGTACAGTCAGGAATAGGCTGGATAGGCAAGAGCGCATTGTTTATAACAAAGCAATACGGTGCTGCGGTCAGACTTTCTTCTATCATAACAGATGCACCGCTCGATTACGGCAATGCAGCAACAAAGTCCAAATGCAGGAACTGCAGCAGTTGTGTGGAAGCATGTCCGGCTAAAGCACTCACAGGTCGAAAGTGGGTTCCAGGAATGCAGAGGGAAGAGCTGTTTGATGCAGTAGCCTGCCGCACAAAAGCAAGAGAGGCAGCGAGAGATTTATTAGGTGAAGAGATTACCCTGTGTGGAAAATGCATTGAGGTCTGTCCGTACACAAGAAGATTTACAATAGGTGGAAAGCTGTAGAAAATAGTGTCTGGCTGATATGCAAAGGATTAATGTAAACTGTGATGGAATCGGATAATTCTTTCACAATGCGCAAAGAACAGCGCAAGAATGGGGCAATATATGGGCAAGTATACAACAATACTTTTTGACATGGATGGAACACTGCTTGATACGATTTCGGATCTTACCGGCAGCGTGAATACAACGCTTCACCATTATGGCTATATGGAGCGTTCAGAGGATGAAGTAAAAAAATTTGTGGGAAACGGTGTAATGAAGCTTTTAGAGCGGGCTTTTGGACGCGGTGTTAAAAATGTCGATCTGGCAGAAGCCTATGACTATTTTGCCTCTCATTATCAAAAGAACTGCAGAAACAGGACATGTGCATTCCCGGGAATACCAGCTATGCTGGAACAGCTGAGCCAGGCAGGATTTACCATGGGAATTGTCTCGAACAAAAACGCACAGGCAGTAATGGAGCTTTCAGAAAATCTGCTGGGAGGACATATAGCAGTGGCAGTCGGGGCCAGCGAAGACAAGCCTAAAAAACCAGCACCTGATCTGGTTCTGGAAGCATTAAGAAAACTGAACAGGAACAGGGAAGAAACCATTTTTATTGGTGATTCTGAAGTGGATTTTGAGACTGCACAAAATGCAGGAATGGATTGCATGCTGGTCACCTGGGGATATAATGAAAAAGAACGTCTTGCAGGGCTTAAGCCTGCGTACCTGGCTGACAGTCCTGCAGATATAGTAAGGAACATGAACTAACTGTTTCTGATAAGTCAGCAGAATCCTTCAGACAGACGGAACATAAAGGCTGACCATACAAGATGAACATACAAGCGCAGAACCGTATCAGATGACAGGATATAACAGATTATTCTGTTTGTTTATAAACTATTATGCTATACTTGCCGATATGTTAGATAAGTCTTTATCTGAATATAAGGAGTCTGCAGGATGATTAAAGTATTTTCAAAACAATGGAAAAAAGTATCCCTGGTACTTCTGCTCGTACTGATGTGTCTGCTGAGCGGATCATTTATGGCGGACAGAGCAGAAGCAGCAACAACAGTACCATCTTATATCTATGCAGTCTATTCGGGCGGAACAGTACTGACAGGAGAGGACATTGATCTTGATACACTAAAGGTGTATGCTGTTTATTCGGATGGAAGTGTTGACGAGGTAAGCGGATATACATTATCAAGCTATACCGTGACTTCAACGGGCAGTAATCTGATTACAGTTGTGTACCTGGGAAAAACAGCAGGCTTTTATGTGAATGGGAAGAAATTATCATATATCACGGCAACATATACAGGCGGTTTTATATATGTCGGAGATAGTATGGACACCAGAAAACTTCATGTTTATATGATATATACAGATGGTTCATCACAGGAAACAAAAGAGTATACCATTACTGATCCAGTGATTTCATCTGCAGGCTTGAACCAGAAGCAGATAACTTATGGAAGTAAAAATACATCTATCAGTGTATATGGTTTAGCAGCAAAAAAAGTCAGCCAGCTGATTGCATCGTATACCGGGAGCGGAACAATGGTCGGGCTGGAGATCGACAGGGAAGATATCTATGTGACTGCCGTATATTCTGATGGGTCAAGCGGGCTTGTGTCAAATTATACCTTATCAATCAGTAAGCCACAGGTCGTTGGAGACAATGTAATAACTGTTACCTATTCCGGAGTTAAGACAACAGTCACGGTAACTGGAATAGAAAAGACCATCAGCAGTATTTCGGCTGAATATAATGGAGAGACAGTTGAAGTTGGCGGCTATGTGCGTCTTGAAAATATAACCGTAACAGCAAAGTATGCAGACGGTTCAACAGAAAAAGTGACCGGCTTTACACTGCCTAACCCTGAGATCTATTATGTGGGTACACATAGCAAAACAGTGTATTATCAGGAGCTGAGCGATACAATTACAGTAATAGGCGTTGAAGAGAAGGAAGCTGACTACGATAACGCAGCAACTTTTGAAGTATCGGATGGGTATATTGATCTCTCCGGAGAAATCGCGGTTCCTGCTTATTCAGATGCAGGCGAGATTTACGTTGATCCTGTTGATGCCGATCTTTTGGTCAGACTGATGCGAAGAGTCGCAAAAGGAATGCTTTATATTTCCTTTCAAATCGACTTTTCGGGAGAGATCGAGGATGAATTTCCGTTAGAGATGACGCTGGAGATACCTGATGGGTACAGTGCAGAGAATTGTATCCTTTACTACACCCCGAATCAGAGGTCGATCATTGCGCAGATGAATACAGAAGCAGACACGGACAGGAACGCACTGGTCTGTGATATCTTTAATGCAGGTACTTATGTGCTTGTATATACGGAAGAATAGAAGCAGTCATTATAATTCTTTCTATTGCATGAAAAATTTGAAAAATGAATTGACAATCAAATAAATTGATGGTAGTATATTTAAGCGATACGGAAACGTGTTGTTTGCGGAGTTGCTGGAATTGGCAGACAGGCATGACTAAGGATCATGTGGCAATAGCCGTGAGAGTTCAAGTCTCTTACTCCGCAGGACTTTATAGAAAAGGCTCGAAACCCTTGTAAATCAGGTGTTTCGGGTCTTTTTTGTTGCCATGCGAAAGAGTGCTTGTCATATTCTGCCTTTTTTAAAGCATCACGCATGAACAGCGCAGATAATGTATGACTGATGATAAAACAATGGTAATAGTCTTTGCATATGTTCAGCAAACAGTAAAAATTGCGATAAAGTGAACTTTTGATTCGCCTTTCTGAAATCTGGTTGATGTTTGTCAGAGTATGGGTTATAATAAAATCAGGAAGCTACCAGGTTACATTCCGATATGATCAGAGGGGAGAGCATATGGCGAGCCGAATGATTGATGAGCTTAGCAAGCTTGGCGTAGACACAGAACATACCCTGGAAAGACTTGCAGGAAATGAAGCTATTTATGAACGTTTTCTTATTAAATTTCTGCAGGATACAAATTTTGTGCAATTGGAGCAATGCCTTTCAAAAAAGGATTATGAAAATGCACTGCAGTATGCACATACATTAAAAGGTGTCAGCGGTAATCTTGGCATGACAGAATTATATGGACACATGGAAGAGATGGTCAGTATTTTCAGGGGACAGCAGGAAGGTGATGTACAAAAGCTTTTTGAACTGTCGCAATTGATCTACCGGGCCATCTGTATAGCAATCAGTAACAGCATGAACAATTAAGGAGGTGTATGTGTATGAACAAAGTAATTACCATAAGCAGACAATACGGAAGCGGTGGCAGAGAAATCGGAAGAAAACTGTCAGAGATGCTCAACATACCTTTCTATGATAATGAACTCATTACCAGAGCAGCTAAAGAAAGCGGGTTTGCTGAAGAAGCATTTCGTGTAGCTGAAAGTAAAGCATCAAACAGTCTGTTATATTCCATTGCCATGGGCATGAATTCATTCGGTAATCAGGATCTTGGTTTTTCGCATTTATCACTGGATGACAGGATCTATCTGGCACAGGCAGCAGTGATCCGCAAGGTAGCAGCAGAGGGACCCTGCGTGATTGTAGGACGATGTGCTGATTATATTTTAAAGGACCTTGATAATGTAATTCATGTATTTATCTGGGCTGACCTTCCGTTCAGAATCGAACGCGCCAGAAGGATTGATAACCTGGCTGAAGAAAAGATTGAAGAAACGGTATTAAAGGTTGATAAAAGAAGAGCGAATTATTACAATTATCATGCATGTGAGAAATGGGGAAAGGCAGAGAATTATCATCTTTCCTTAAACAGTGCAGCAGTCGGTATTGATAATGCAGCAGCTTGTATTAAGGAATATGTGCAAAAGTGTAACTGAAACGGTAAATAAAATGAGTGTTGGAGCCAGGCTGCTTTGTTAGTCTGGCTCTTTCTTAAAGCAGGAAAACATATTACTGCGAGGGGATAGGTGTGCCGTTCCAATCCCTGATTTGCTATAGTCAAATTGGCTCAAAATTGCTCCAATTATGTCGAAGCTGTCGAACGACCGAATCAGAACAACACAAACGGTTAGTTAAGGAACACAGAAAGAATAATATGGGAAAAACAGGAATAATATAAAACATAACAGGAAATAAATTATTTTACAAAATATGATTTTTGTTGAAACTTTTGATAAAGATGCTTCGTCTAAAGGTTTGGAAATTCTTTTTCGTATAGATTAGGAGAGTTGGTGAGTGAGTGCAAAATGAAAAGGAAAAGAAAGATATGAGTCTTAATGAAAAAAAGATGACTCAGGTGAATGAACGAGAGAAGGTCATTGTTCTAAAGAGCGTGAAGAAGATCTATCGAATGGGTGCGGAGAGGATATGTGCAGTAGATGATGTCAGTTTTGACATTTACAAAGGAGAGTTCTGCTGTCTGGTCGGTACTTCTGGCTCCGGTAAATCGACTTTACTGAACCTTATGGCGGGGATTGAGAAAGCGACTTCCGGTCAGATTATGATCAAGGGAAAGAATATACACAGTATGAGCGAAAATCGTCTGGCAAAGTTCAGGCAGCGCTATCTTGGTTTTGTGTTTCAGTCGTATAACCTTTTAAATTCCATGACAGCTCTTGAAAATGTTGAATTTCCGCTTGTATTTAAGCGGGTTCCCTCAAGGAAAAGGCGAAAAATGGCGTTCGATATGCTGAAAAAGGTTGGTCTGGAGGAGCGTATTAAGCATAAGCCAAAGGAGATGAGCGGTGGACAGCAGCAGAGAGTAGGTATTGCAAGAGCCTTTGTTGCAAGCCCGGAGATTGTTTTCGCAGATGAACCGACCGGAAATCTTGATTCCAAGACAACCAAAGAAGTTATGGAGTTGATCCGTGGTATGGCAAAAGCTAACAAACAGACAATAGTAATGGTAACTCATGACAACAAGCTTGCAGAATATGCTGATCGAATCATTCGTGTATTTGACGGAAAAATTACTAGCGTTGAAGAAATCGATCATTCACAGGAAAACGAAGAAAGTCAGGAAAACCAGAAAATCCAGATAGACCAGGAGATCCAGATAGACCAGGAAAACCAGGAGATCCAGGAAAGTCAGGAGATCCAGGAAAACCAGAAAAGGCAGGAGAGCCAGGTAAATCAGAAGGACCAGAAAATCCAGATAGACCAGGAGAACAAAGAAGAAACAGGGGATAACGTTATTAATTTACAGAAAGCAGAGGGTTAGGGAATGAAATTTAAAAAAGCAGTTGTGCTTATGCTGATTTCAGCATTGTTGTTAGGAGGATTTGGTCAGACGCCGACAGTATCAAAGGCGGTTACGACCAATGTAAGATTAGGTGAAGATACACAGGCGTACTATACTGTTATCCCGGGAGAAACGACACATTTTAAAATCCCTGTAGAAGCAGCCAGCTATAATATTACGACACCAGATATATCTGTGTCATCAGACTCCGCATTTATCACTTCATCCAGCAGTGTTACTTTATCAAAGGATAATAGCATTAGTGAGATTACTATGATAAAAAAGGATGAAATTACATATATTGAATTTGATGTGACAATAAAAGAAACAACATCAATCGGTACATATCCTATTGATATTACTTTTAATTATAATCATTATACAACGGTAGACAGTGAAGTCGTTACAACTCCGGTTGAAGAGACATTGAGTATCAATACAAAAGTATTAGTGGAAAAAGAACCTGCACAGCTTACCCTGAAAAATGTTGTATATAATTTGAGCGATGTTATTGTTGACGGTAATTTTACATTGAATTTTGATGTTGAAAATGAAGGAGAACTCGAAGCTTATAATATTTATCTGAGTGCAGTTTCAAGCGATGGTTCAATTGTTGCATCATACACTGGTGACAGTGTGAAAATCGGTGATCTGTCATCAGGTGAGACGCAGGCACTGACGATTCCTTTAACTGTACTGCCAACAGCTGAAGCAGGATTTAAAACTATTGTGTTTAAATTCACATACAAAAACAGCGATGGTGTCAGCCAGACTTCTGAACGAAGTGTCTATGTAACAGTTGGAACGACTGAAAATGTAGCATCAGATGCCGCCAATCTTGTTCTGCAGGCAGTAGAGTTTAATACCAGTGCTGTAGCCGGTGAAAATGTAGATTTATCGATAAGTATAAAAAATACAGGACTAAAATCTGCAAAAGAGATATCAGTCATGGCAACAGAAGGTGTTGGTGTTGCCAATGGCATTATCCCCTTGTCAAAGACTGAAAAAGTATCTGCCAAAGACCTTGTGGCAGGCGAGAAGACTGAAGTTTCAATTCCTTTTATGATAGCAAAGGATGCCGCTGCCGGATTGCGTGAGATCACTCTGAAGGCGACCTATACAGACAGCGACAAGGTACTGAAGACAGCTGAAATCACAGTTTATCTGACAATCACAAAACAAGAAGAGGCAGACGAAGACAAAACAGAAACAGAAGTGATCATTGAGAATGTAAGCCAGTCACCATCAATGCCAAAACCGGGAGATACATTGTCTGTATCCTTCAATATGATAAATAACGGCAATAAAGACATCACCGGTGTTAAGATTGCCGGAACCGGACTATCCAATGCAAGCTTTGAACCAATCAATTCGGAACCTTACCAGGTAATCGGAACAATAGCTGCTGGCGAGAGCAAAGCTGTAACCTTGAATTTCACAGTTGGTAAAAGCATTCCGACCGGATTAAATGCCCTGAATCTTGCATACTCCTATAAAGATGCTGATGGAAACTCGCATGATGAGACAGCATCGATTTATATATTAAATGTTCAAAATGACGCAGTAGTGGTAGATACCACAAAACCAAAGCTGATCATCAGCGATTATAAGACAAATGAAGATCAGCTTACTGCTGGTTCGACATTTGACTTTATCTTTACAATAAAAAATACCAATACAACAAAAGCAGCGAAGAACATTAAAGTGACCATCAGTCAGACAGATAACGTATTCTCTGCAAGCCAGGGCTCGAACAGCTTTTATATCAGCAGCATTGCAGCAGGCGAAGAGAGTGAGAATACAATGAATTTAAAGGTTCGTTCTGATGCAACAACCGGAACATATGACCTGACAATTCTTGTAGAATATGAATATGATAACATGTCACAGAGTGATCAGGAAAATGGCGGAGTTTCAGAGCATAACAGTATAAAACTGACGGCAGTTGAGAACGCAAGACCAGTCGTACAGAATATATCTGTTTATGATGCATATACCTATGGTTCGCCGGTCGTAAACTCCAACTGTGCTCTGACCTTTGAGTTCTATAACATGGGAAGATCTGCATTGAATAATGTATATGCAACCGTAGAAGGAGATTTTTCTCTGACGACTGGCACCATGTATTATATCGGAACGGTAGCAGCAGGCAGTGCTGAATATGCCGAGCTTGAGGCAATGCCAACGATTGAAGGAGATGCAGCATGCAATATTGTTATCCACTTTGAAGACAGCAATGGAAATGAAGTAACGAAAACAACAGAATATACCACGTATGTTTCTCCTGCTACAAGCTGGGATGACGGCAGCAATGGCGGATATCCGGATGACGGAGGGTATATTGATCCGGGAACAGTGGTAACTGCAAAGGAACCGATTCTTCCGGTATGGCTCTTTATAGCTGTTGAAGCTGCAGCCTTTGTTATATTTATTTTTGTAGCACGCGGTATTATGCTAACTGTGTATAAATCAAAGATGCGCAAGAAAATGGAAAAAGAAGAAAAAGACGCATAGATCGATGAAAATGAAAGGAGAACATTATGGAAATGTCACTTATGAAAGCTGCAGCAGGAACATCGGAAGTATTGGTAAATTCAGGAGATACGATGATTTCGATTGATGATGGATTTGTAGGAGAGGGCAGCTATGACGGAACCAGTGAAGGTACAATTGTAGATGACATGACGGGAGTAGAAACAAGTGTCAAGGATCCGTTGCTTTCATCCTGGCTCTTTATTGGCGGTATCTCGGCAATTATGCTTGCTGTTGCAGTCGTTCTTGGAATTTTACTCGCAAAAAAAAGAATAAAAAAAGGATATGATCTTTATGAAATTTAGTGACTTGGTCAAAATGGGGCTGCGAAACCTCTTTCGCCGGAAAGCGAGAACAGCATTGACTGTTATAGGTATGGTCATTGGTACAATATCAATCGTCATCATGTTTTCTATTGGCTACGGTATGCGCGACAGCTTTATTGAGCAGGTCATGGAAAACGGGAGCATGACAGTTATAACCGTTGACACTTATGCAGTACATTATGATGATGAAGGTAATTATATAGATTCCGGAACACAGACACTGAACGCCGAACTGGTTGATTCCATAAAAGGGATTGAGCATGTTGCATCGGTAGGCGGTATGATCATAAAGTCTGTGCAGCTTAATTGCGGCAAGTATTCAGCGTATATGCAGGTGTATGCGATGGATAGTACAACCTATGAAAGCTTTGGATTTCCTGCGCTGATACAGGGAGAGTATCCGACACCGGAAAAGAATGACATCATTGTATTCGGAAATCAGGCCAAAACAGATCAGTTCTATAACTGGGAGGCCCGTACGAATAATTCGAAGACAGTAGACTGGGATCGTGATACTATCACCTTTACTTTTTCTGATTATACTGTCAATGAAAATAAAAAAGCGTTTTCACAGGTAATAAAAAGCTATGCAGTCATGGAAGAGAGCGAGAACTGGATGTATAACTATAATGTCTGGATGGATCTCAATTACTTTAAGGAAATGTATACCAAGTATGCGAACACGCTGAAACTGGAAGACAGAAAGAAAGCAATAGCATCATTGAATGAATACAATCAGATTCAGGTCAATGTCGATAACATGGAAAATGTAACTGCGGTTCAGGATGCTATTAAAGAGCTTGGTTATGAAAGCAGCAGTGATATGCAGTACATTGAACCGATGCTTCAGACAGCTAAAATGCTGCAGATCGTACTTGGTGCAATTGGCGGTGTAGCGATGCTTGTTTCTGCGATCAATATTGCAAACACAATGATCATGTCTATATATGAAAGAACCAAGGAAATAGGTATTATGAAGGTGCTTGGCTGTATGCTGAAAGACATCAGGAAGCTGTTTCTCTTTGAAGCTGCTTTGATAGGACTGATCGGTGGGGCATTAGGAATCATGCTGAGCTATCTTCTGTCGTGGCTGATCAACAAATATGGTGCTCCTCTGTTTGAATCCCTGCTGGAAACCAGTTATATGTATGGCAACAGTTCAGGAGGATTTTCAAGAATATACATCTGGATGCCTTTTGTAGCAATGGGATTTGCAATGCTGGTAGGTATTGTATCTGGATATCTCCCTGCAAACAGAGCGACCAAGATCAGTGCGATTGAGGCAATGCGAACGGAAGGGTAAATAGAAACTGGAAGAAAGAAGAGCAAAGAATACGATGACCCGGATAAGCGCAAGCTGGTCTGGTATCATCGTATTTTTGCGTTCATATGCTACATTCCTAAGGATTTATAAGATTCTTTGGAAGATGTTTTAAAAGCACTGCACCGGCAATGCCGATCAAAATACCACTGATACAGCCGCTGATAAACAGGAACGGAAGGTAGTACAGCAGGCTGGCTCCAAGGGTAAAATATGCCACAAGCATCTGCCCGATATTGTGCGCGACTCCGCCGGCGCAGCTGATACCGATCGTGCTGAACTTTTTGGTCATTTTCAACAGAAACATAACCAGAAAACTTAACACAGCTCCGGCAGCACTAAAAAGCATCATGGTAAAATTACCAAAGGTAAATGCAACAAGAAGAACTCTGAAAATAGTAAGAATAAATGCTTCCTTCGAACCAAGCAGATACAGACAGACAACGATTACCAGATTGGCCAGTCCGATCTTCATACCTGGAAGTGCAGTGATCAGCGGAGGAAGCAGGGATTCAATGTAGGACAGTATAAAGGCAAGCGCTATCATCATCCCAAAGACTGCGACCTTTTTACTTTTATGTTTCATCATGTTTCTTGACTTCCTTTACTTAGTTTGCTATTGCATCCAGATCGGCTGCGGATGTTGCCTTCACTACCTTAATAACAATCCGGTTAGGCATACAGATAATAGATTCACCATTTTTGGAAATAGGCTTATGAAAAGTACATAATTGATCAGGACAATCTGCATCAGAGATATATGCAGCCCCGTTCTCGATGACCAAAGTATTTTCTCCGTTAACGCCTGTTATTTTAAGAACTGTGCTGTCAGTAAGTGATAAAACTGCATACTCGGTACCGTCAACTGTTACAATAACATTTGCGCCGTCCTGAGCAAAAAAAACATGATAAATACCATAGAGCAGCAAAGCAGCAGCTAAAAACCCAAGAATGAGCAGCAGATCATTTTTTTTCATGTAATTGACCCCTCTTTATATTATGGTACAGTTACTTTCAGCAGCGCGCTGACATTGCCCCGCTTAACAGTTATGGTTGCAGTTCCTTTGCTGATGGCTGTAACATAACCCCAGCGGTTTACGGATGCAACAGTTTCATCAGAACTTGTAAAGGAAGCAGTATCGGTAGCAGAAACAGGTATGGTAACTGCTTCTATAAGATAACCTGCACCTGATGGCAGTTTTATCGATTTTTTAGATAGCTGAATGGATTCAGTAGCAGTGAATTTCAGCTCAAAAACATAAACTGCTTTATTGCCACGGTAATCTGAGGCATACAAAGTATAGGTACCAGGGTCTTCAAGCCTGAGAAACAGCCGGTTGTCTGTGGGCTTCATGACCGTACCAGAATCAGCAGAAAGAAAATCGGCAATACTGTGTTCACCAGGCAAAAGTTTGACCTGTTTTACACCGCTTTCCAAATCATCAAAACGAAAAAGAAGAGAAAACTGCCCATAGTCATATTTGATCATAGAAGATGGTGTGATCGATGGAGGAACTGTATCGTCGGAGAGAACATAAGCAACAAGAGTTTCATTGCCTGCATAGTCACTTGCATAAAAAGTATAGGTTCCTGCTTTCAGTACATCAATGGAACTACCGGTTATAGTGACGCCGGCTGTTCCATGACGGAATGCTCGCATTGTTTTTGTGCCATAAGCATATTTCATAATTCGAAGTCCTGACCCGCCGGTGTCATCACTTTCAATAATGAGTCTGAGATACTCACTGTTAAAATCAGAGGATATTTTCAGGCTTGGAGCTTCATTATCAGTTTTTAGCTGCTCAATTGCCATAACTGCATTGTACAGACTTGGAATTCCGGGATATTTAACATAATCATTCAGGGAATCGAGAGGTTTTAAAGTTGCAAGGATCATTTCTTTTGCACTGGATGGGTAAAGCCCGTCTACAGCTGAATAAAACATAGCAGCCACAGCGACTACGTGAGGAACTGCCATGGAAGAACCGCTCATCATGGAATAAGAGCCGACGACAGTGCTGAATATATCAGTGCCTGGAGCAGCAATATCAACGGAAGAAACACCGTAATTAGATTCCTGTGTCAGACTGCCGTTTGCGTCGATGAAAGTCGTAGAGATGACATTATCAAGTCCGAAACTGGCCGGATAAACAGGAAGCTTATCATTATTTGTTCCGCCGTTTCCTGCGGCTACAACAAAAAGCATGTCAGATTCTTTCATGGCTGTTTCCAGCGCGGCACTATATATTGAAGTTCCCCAGCTCATATTACAGATATCAGCGCCCATCATGGTGGCATACTTGATAGCTTTTACTGCGTTTTCGACCGTTCCCTTACCGTCAACACCATTATGAATCTTGAGCGACATAAGTTTTACGGGCATGTCTGAAGCAATGCCAGCAATTCCTATAGTATTATTGATGGTCGCGGCAATGATACCAGCGATATGTGTGCCGTGATTGTCATTATCGGTCTGCAGAGCAACATTTGCATTGAGACGTTCGCTGTATTCGTAATGACAAATTGTATTGTCATCGTTAAAATAATCCCAGCCATAAACATCATCAATATAACCATTCCCATCATTATCGATTCCGTCATTTGGAATTTCTTCATCATTGATCCACATACAGTTCTGCAGATCCGGATGCTGATAATCAATGCCGGTGTCAATGACTGCTATAATTACCTCTTTTGGCGCTGTTACACTATCTTCATAAGCAGTCCAACCCTCCGGAGCATCGATATCGATGTCCGCTGCAGAGTTCATGATTCCTGTCGAAGATCCTGCAATACGTATATAGCTCCCGGTATTATGCAGAGACCACTGAGAATAGGAAAAATAATCATTGGAAACAGCAGGTGCTTGCGATGTGGTCATAAGCAAAAGCTCATAATTGGGCTCAGCCACTTCGATACAGGATTCATAAGAAAGTGCATTAGATATAGAAACAAGATCTTCAGGATTCGATACTCTGCATAAGGTTCCGCCGTCAAAATTTTCAATAACAGCAAGTCTGTCTGCATAAGCAGAAAGAACATTGTTCTGCACTGCTGTATAGGTGCCATCTTTCCATAGAATAATGATTTCATCACCATCATACACACAGGAAGATGAATTTTCTTCCGGGTCTTTCTGCGATCTTGAAGAAAAACTAAGCGAAAGCAAGCTGGTCAAGCAGAAAAGAGTAAGAAATATGGCGGCAGCTCTTTGAAAATTTCTTTTGAACATAGGGTGCTCCTTATATAAAAACAAGACTTGAAATATCTTAAATCATGTGTATAATTACATATGTATTATTGAGCTTAATAAGAAGGAAGTGTGAAGGAAACACCCCTTCACACCTGAAAGAACTACGATATTCTCGCAGAGGGCTCGAACATCTTGTTCTTTACTCATTATTTGTGATGCCAAAAGGCGGCATCATGTTATGAAGTGTGAAGAAAAGCATCTTCACACCTGAAAGAACTACGATATTCTCGCAGAGGGCTCGAACATCTTGTTCTTTACTCATTTTTTGTGATGCCAAATGACGGCATCATGTTAGGAAGTCTGAATAATATACAGGGCTTCATTCTTTGAATTGAACAGCTACAGTATATCATAACCCCTTTATCAATTCAAATGAAGATTCTTCTGAAGGCGTAAAATGGGACTGAAACATAAGAAAACACTTGACGAGCCGTCTTAATTGTGATACATTGGATAGGCTATGGAAGAGGTTTTTTTTTTATGCCTAAAAACAACGGACAGATTTAGTCTGTTCACCACAGAAAATAAGTAACGGAGGTGGAAGTTGTGCGAGTAAAGATTACATTAGCGTGTACGGAATGCAAGCAGCGTAATTACAACACGACCAAAGAAAAGAAAAACCATCCGGATAGGATGGAAACAAAGAAGTATTGCAGATTCTGCAAGACTCACACGATGCATAAGGAAACAAAATAATCAGTAAAACGAGGAGGAATATCATGGGTGATACCAATACAGCTGCAAAAGCAACAAAAAAAAGCTGGTTCAAGGGATTAAAGACAGAATTCAAAAAGATTATCTGGCCTGATAAAGAAACCCTGGCAAAGCAATCGGCTGCTGTTATTCTTATTTCCGTCATTTTGGGGCTGATTATAGCGTTACTTGATGCAATGTTCAAATACGGTATTCAGGGAATACTGAGTTTGGTAGGCTGAGAATTCAACAAAAGACAAGGGTGATAATATGGCGGATGCGCAATGGTATGTTGTTCATACTTATTCAGGATATGAGAACAAAGTAAAAGCAAATATCGAAAAGACAATCGAAAACAGAAATCTTCAGGATCAGATTTTAGAAGTCTCGGTACCGATTCAGGAAGTCGTTGAATTGAAGAACGGTGTCAAGAAAAAGGTAGCGAAGAAGATGTTCCCTGGTTATGTATTGTTGAACATGGAAATGAATGACGATACCTGGTATGTCGTAAGAAATACCAGAGGCGTAACCGGATTTGTCGGTCCCGGATCCAAACCAGTCCCTTTAACAGAGACCGAGATGAAGAACATGGGCATCAAGAGTGAAGAAGTGAATATTGGTTTTGAGGTTGGAAGTCTGGTTACCGTAATCTCCGGTGTTTGGGAGAATACACAAGGCGTAATCAAGGCAATCAATCACGGTAAGCAGTCAGTGACCATTAACATTGATATGTTTGGTCGAGAAACACCTGTAGAAATCAGCTTTACAGATGTAAAGGTTGAGAGATAAGTTTTACAGGCGAGTGGGAGGATAGCAGCTGTATGCTGCAACGGTAACCGTAGCACCGGTTCCTTCCGATAACACCACATTTTAGGAGGTATGCTATCATGGCAAAAAAAGTTACAGGTTATATCAAATTACAGATTCCAGCTGGCAAGGCTACTCCGGCTCCTCCGGTAGGTCCTGCACTTGGTCAGCATGGTGTAAACATCGTACAGTTTACAAAAGAGTTCAATGCCAGAACTGCTGATGGTGAAGGAATCATCACTCCAGTAGTTATCACTGTATATCAGGACAGAAGCTTCAGTTTTGTTACAAAGACACCGCCGGCTGCCGTACTCTTAAAGAAAGCATTAAACTTAAAGAGCGGATCCGCTGTTCCTAACAAGACAAAAGTAGCAACGATCAAAAAGTCCGAAGTTAAGAAGATTGCAGAATTCAAAATGCCTGACTTAAATGCAGCATCTCTTGAAACAGCAATCAGTATGATTTCCGGTACTGCAAGAAGCATGGGTATTGTAGTTGTTGAAGACTAATACTATGTTTTATATCGCTGACCAATACAATGATAATGTGGGAGGGATCTCTCCCGATACTACCACCAGGAGGTAATTAGAATGAAAAGAGGAAAGAAATACGCTGAAACAGTGAAATCTTTCGATAAAACTGCACAGTATGATGTAGATCAGGCTGTCAGCTTAGTAAAAAAAGTAGCGGTAGCTAAGTTCGATGAGACAGTAGAAGCTCACATCAGACTTGGTGTTGATGGTCGTCATGCAGATCAGCAGGTTCGTGGTGCAGTTGTACTGCCTCACGGAACAGGTAAAACAGTTCGCGTTCTTGTATTTGCAAAGGGTGACAAGGTTGCAGAAGCAGAAGCAGCTGGTGCTGATTTCGTAGGTGGAGATGAACTGGTTCCTAGAATCCAGAATGATAACTGGTTTGATTTCGATGTTGTTGTTGCTACACCTGACATGATGGGCGTTGTTGGTCGTCTTGGCCGTGTACTCGGACCTAAAGGTCTTATGCCAAACCCAAAAGCCGGAACTGTTACGATGGATGTTTCCAAAGCTGTCAAAGAAATCAAAGCTGGTAAGATCGAGTATAGACTTGATAAAACCAATATTATACATGTACCGTTAGGCAAAGCTTCCTTTACGGAAGAGCAACTCGCAGACAACTTCCAAGCGTTGATAGGTGCCATTAATAAAGCAAAACCTGCAGCTGCAAAGGGTCAGTACTTAAGAAGCGTTGTTATCGCTCCTACCATGGGACCTGGTGTAAAATTAAATCCTGCTAAGCTCATTTAATTTTTGCAGATAGTTGTTTTATGATTGACACATATATAAAAGTATGTTATAAATAATAATGTTGCCGAAGACAGCAGGTGCCTGGAATACATATTCCGGCGTAAGAAGATAAACGCCTGCCGAGGATGTAGTATGTATGATCTGAGATCGAAAGAATACTTACACTGCCTCTTTGTCTTCGCAAGAGGCAGTTTTTTAATGAAGGAGGTGTATCACATGGCAAAAGTTGAATTAAAGGCGCCGATCGTTGAAGAAATCAAAGGTTTCGCTGAAAAGTCTACTGCCGCAGTTCTCGTTGATTATCGTGGACTGACTGTTGAACAGGATACTGTACTTCGTAAAAAGTTAAGAGAAGCAGGCGTTGTATATAAGGTTTATAAGAATACTTATATGAAACGTGCTTTTGAGGGAACTCCTTACGAAGCATTGGCTGGTGATTTAGACGGCCCAAGCGCAGTTGCTTTCGGAATTGAAGATGCAACCGCACCTGCAAGAGTACTTGCAGAATTTATTAAGACCGCACCAAAGCTTGAGTTTAAAGCAGGTGTTGTCGACGGAACTTATTACGATGCTAATAAGCTTCAGGTTATTGCAAGTATTCCATCAAGAGAAGTTCTTATTTCCAAACTTCTTGGAAGCTTACAGTCACCTATTACCAATTTTGCTCGTGTTCTCAAGCAGATCGCAGAGAAATCAACAGCAGCATAAGACCAGACGAAAGTGTCTGTTCTATCTACAATGAAGTAGCCGCATAGCGGCAGGATGGAGGATATCATGACAAATCAGGAATTTATCGATGCTATTAAGGGCATGACAGTATTAGAGCTCAACGAGTTAGTAAAAGCTTGTGAGGAAGAATTCGGCGTTAGTGCAGCAGCAGGTGTTGTTGTTGCAGCAGCTGGCCCTGCAGAAGCAGTTGAAGAAAAAACAGACTTTGACGTAGAACTTACAGAAGTAGGTCCTAACAAAGTTAAGGTTATCAAAGTTGTTCGTGAAATCACAGGCCTTGGTCTGAAAGAAGCTAAGGATCTTGTTGACGGAGCACCTAAGATGGTGAAAGAGCAGGCTCCTAAGGCTGAAGCTGATGACATCAAAGCAAAACTTGAAGCTGAAGGCGCTAAAGTTACATTGAAATAATTCTGTTTCAATTGTAAACATATACCCGGTGTTGATCAATACCGGGTATACTTATAAAAACAGGTGATAAGAACGGAGTTCATCCGGCGCTTATCACCTGTTTTATTGCAAAACTGTTTGTTATTTAATATGGGCGTATAATCTTGTCGATTATCGTTTGTTTTTATCCGTTTATGGTTCTCGCGAATTCCGCCGGTTCAAGATTCCTTAGAGAATAAGAAACGGTAACACCAAGCCGAGGGCGCTCATTATCGAATCTTTTCAGAATACGTTCTCCGATCATGGTGCAATTCTCATAAGAAGTAGATGGCAGCATTACGATGAACTGATTTATACTATATCTGGCGAATACATCACCGCTGCGTAAGGAATTCGATATGGTATCAGACATACGTATCATTGCTTTTCCGATCAATTCAGAGGTGTCTCTTCTGGATACGGCCTCTATGGTGATCAGACAAAGATAAATGGAAAGACCGCTCCGGGAAGCGGAACGCGCTTCGATCCTGTACAGGTTCTGGAATACAGAGTACTCGCACTGATAAGCAGCATGAGGCGATTCCTGTTCCTTTAATTCTTTTTGTATGATGGAGAGGTCGGTCTCTGTTGCATTTTCCTTTTTTACGATGGTCTGGTAAAGATCCGTCAGGTTCTGGGAAGGAGTGATACCGAATTTGTCGTAAAAAAGTGACATAACATTTTCGTACTTGTGAAGTGCCTGTTTTTGGCGTCCGGCAAGGTAAAGTGCATTGATCAGAAGATAATGCAGCTGTTCATCATATGGGTCAAATGCCGATGCAGTTGAACAGATACCGATAATTTCATCGTACTGCTGGTCTTCCATCAAAAGCTCGACATACTCGTAGATCAGTTTGGTATAAACAGCCTGATAATGCGTCGCTAATGAAAGTGCCCAGGATTCATGGGTGCTTTTTGGAAGAAATTCACCCTTATATAAAGAGAATGCCTTGGAACACAGATGAAGCCGTTCTTCCTTTGAAAGTGATGTATTGGATACCTGCAGACAAAGATCCTCAAAGGTCTCAACATCGATTTCGTAAGGAATGGAGTTGTTCCAGGCATAGGTGTCGCGCCTGTGGAGAAGCAGCTTATGATCATTGTATTGTAAATCATCCAGCAGCCGTCTGGTTCTGTGAAGTAATGTTTTTAAAGAGTTTACCGGGTCTTCGTTACCTTCGTCCGGCCAAAGCAGATCAATCAAGGCAAATTGCGATATCTCCTTGTTATGAAATGCTACAAGATATTCCAAAAGTGTCCAAACCTTTTTGGAACGATTGGTCTGGTCGGAAATGGTCCTGCCATGATATGAAATTGTAAATTCACCTAACATGTGGATTTGTATTTTGTCGCTCATTGGTGGCCTCCCGCTATATGTTTCCGCATAAAAACTGTATGTATTATATCATTTGTGATAAGATTCGTCAACAAATCCCTACTATGTTTCCCTATATTTACAACAAGAATGTAAAAAAAGAAATAAAGAGAACTAAAAAAAGCTGTCAAATTAATGATTGACAGCAAGATATATTTGTGTTAGTATGGAATGTGCACTATTGTGGTGTCATATGCCTATCTGTAATAATTATAACATACTATTTGAGAAATGCAAAGAGTTTTTCAAAAAGATTTATATACACAAGATATGCTCTGTTATTTCGGTAACGGCTTGATATCTTGTGGTTTTTACGGCAATGCAACAAATAAATAACAAGGAGTGAAACGTCAATGGAGAAAAACAGAATACGTCCGGTCAAGGTTGGAAAAGGCGTCAGAATGAGCTATTCAAAGCAAAAAGAAGTATTGGAAATGCCTAATCTCATTGAAGTTCAAAAGGATTCCTACAATTGGTTTTTGAAAGAGGGATTAACAGAAGTGTTTAATGACATCTCTCCTATTGAAGACTACAGCGGACATCTGAGTCTTGAATTCATCGATTATCAGCTTTGTGAAGATGATGTGAAGTATTCGATCGAAGAATGCAAGGAACGAGATGCAACTTTCGCTGCTCCCTTGAAGGTTAAAGTTCGTCTTCATAATAAGGAAAATGATGAAATCAACCAGCACGACATCTTTATGGGTGATTTTCCGCTGATGACAGAGACAGGAACCTTTGTTATTAACGGAGCTGAACGTGTTATCGTAAGTCAGCTTGTCAGATCCCCTGGTATCTACTATGATGTAACACATGATAAATTAGGTAAGAAACTGTATTCCTGTACTGTAATCCCGAACCGTGGTGCATGGCTGGAATATGAAACTGACTCCAATGATGTTTTTTATGTAAGAGTAGACAGAAACAGAAAAGTACCGGTAACTGTTCTGATCCGTGCGCTCGACCACAGCGTATATGATTATAGTGAAGACCCGACAAAAGGTTGGAATATTGATGAGGAGATCGAAAGCGGTCAGAACTATCAGATCCAGGAGCTGTTCGGTGAAGAATTAAAACTTGGTGAAAGCTTTAAGAAAGACCCTTCTGAGAATTATCACGATGGTCTTTTAGAGCTGTACAAAAAACTTCGTCCGGGTGAGCCGCTTTCTGTTGAAAGTGCTGAATCACTGATCAGAAGTATGTTCTTTGACCCAAGAAGATATGACCTTGCAAAAGTAGGCCGTTATAAATTCAACAAAAAGCTTGCTTTGAAGAACCGTATTGTCGGCAGTAAGCTGGCAGAGGATGTCAATGATCCTTTCACAGGTGAAGTATATAAAAAAGGAACCATTTTGACAGAAGAAGATGCAATCGGTATCCAGAACACCGGAGCTGCTTTTGTCATGGTCGTGACCGAAGAAAAGATTGAAAAGATTCTTTCCAACCGTATGGTCGATCTTTCCCATTTTATTGATATAGATAAAGAGGAAGCAGGAATTACAGAGTTTGTTTATTATCCTGCCCTTAAATATATTCTTGATAATTACAGCGACGCAGAAGAAATAGTTCGTGTCGTAAAGAATAATGTGAGCAAACTTATTCCCAAGCATATAACAAGCTGGGATATACTAGCTTCCATAAACTATAATATGCATCTTGAATATGGTGTCGGATATCGTGATGATATCGATCACCTTGGAAACAGAAGAATCCGTGCAGTCGGCGAACTGCTTCAGAATCAGTACCGTATTGGTCTTTCACGTATGGAACGTGTGGTTCGTGAACGAATGACTACACAGGACATTGAAGGAATCAGTCCTCAGTCCCTGATCAATATTAAACCGGTAACAGCAGCAGTGAAGGAGTTCTTTGGAAGTTCACAGCTGTCTCAGTTCATGGATCAGCATAACCCACTGGGTGAGCTTACACACAAGAGACGTCTTTCTGCTCTCGGCCCTGGCGGTCTTTCAAGAGATCGTGCCGGATTCGAAGTTCGAGACGTTCACTACTCCCACTATGGAAGAATGTGTCCGATCGAGACTCCGGAAGGTCCAAACATCGGTCTGATCAACTCACTTGCTTCTTATGCGAGAATCAATGAGTACGGCTTTATCGAAGCACCTTACAGAAAGCTCGATAAATCAGATGCAGAGAATCCGCGTGTAACAGACCAGGTGGTCTATCTTACCGCAGATGAAGAAGATAAATATGTGGTTGCTCAGGCAAATGAGGAACTTGATCTGCAGGGATACTTTGTTGGCAATAACATTTCCGGTCGTTATAAAGAAGAGACCTCTCGTTATGAGAAAACAAAGATCGACCTGATGGACGTATCTCCGAAGATGGTATTTTCCGTTGCTACCGCCATGATTCCTTTCCTTGAGAATGACGATGCGAACCGTGCCCTTATGGGTTCAAACATGCAGCGTCAGGCGGTTCCGCTGCTTATAACAGAAGCACCTGTTATCGGAACTGGTATGGAGCTTAAGACAGCAGTTGACTCGGGTGTCTGTGTAGTAGCCAAAAAAGCCGGTATTATTGAACGTGCGACAGCGAAGGAAATCTTCATTAAAAATGATGACGGCAGCCGCAGCGATTATAAATTATTAAAATTTGCAAGAAGCAACCAGGGCACCTGTATTAATCAGAAGCCTATCGTGAACAAAGGCGAAAGAGTTACTGCCGGACAGGTCATCGCAGATGGTCCTTCTACTTCTAACGGCGAACTTGCATTAGGAAAGAACCCGCTGATCGGATTTATGACCTGGGAAGGTTATAATTACGAGGATGCTGTTCTTTTAAGTGAACGCCTTGTACAGGAAGATGTTTATACATCTGTTCATATTGAAGAATATGAAGCAGAAGCAAGAGATACAAAGCTCGGACCGGAAGAAATCACAAGAGACGTTCCGGGTGTCGGTGACGATGCATTAAAGGATCTTGATGAAAGAGGTATAATCCGCATCGGTGCTGAAGTTCGTGCCGGAGATATTCTTGTCGGAAAAGTAACACCAAAGGGTGAGACTGAGCTTACAGCAGAAGAAAGACTTCTTCGTGCGATCTTTGGCGAAAAGGCAAGAGAAGTCCGTGATACCTCCCTGCGTGTACCGCACGGTGAATATGGAATTATCGTTGATGCAAAAGTGTTCACAAGGGAAAACGGCGGTGAGCTTTCACCGGGCGTTAATCAGTGTGTACGTGTTTACATTGCGCAGAAGAGAAAAATTCAGGTCGGCGATAAGATGGCCGGTCGTCATGGTAACAAGGGTGTTGTTTCTCGTGTGCTTCCTGCAGAAGATATGCCTTTCCTGCCAAATGGACGTCCGCTTGACATCGTGCTGAATCCGCTTGGTGTGCCTTCCCGTATGAACATCGGACAGGTGTTAGAGATACATCTCAGCCTTGCAGCAAAAGCATTAGGATTTACCGTTTCGACACCTGTATTTGACGGCGCAGATGAGTTTGATATTATGGATACGCTTGAACTTGCCAATGATTATGTTAATACATCCATTGATGAGTTCCAGAGCAAATATAAAGATCTGTTAGATCCGGACCTTATGGATTACCTAGTAACAAATCAGGACTACAGAAGACAGTGGGAAGGTGTTCCGATCAACAGAGACGGTAAAGTACGTCTTCGTGACGGCCGTACCGGAGAGTATTTTGATGGTGCAGTAACCGTCGGTTTCATGCATTACCTGAAGCTTCACCACCTTGTTGATGATAAGATCCATGCACGTTCTACAGGTCCTTACTCTCTCGTAACACAGCAGCCTCTTGGCGGTAAAGCTCAGTTCGGCGGACAGCGTTTCGGAGAGATGGAGGTTTGGGCACTCGAAGCATATGGTGCTGCACACATCCTGCAGGAAATCCTGACCGTTAAATCCGATGATGTTACAGGTCGTGTTAAGACTTACGAAGCAATTATCAAGGGTGAGAACATTGTCGAACCTGGTATTCCGGAATCCTTCAAGGTATTGCTGAAAGAGCTTCAGTCCCTGGCACTTGATGTTACTGTTATGGATGAAGACGGAAACGAAGTAAAGATGACAGAAAATATTGATTATGGTGATGCAGACCTGACTCCTTTGATCGAAGGCGATGAAAACTTCCGCTATGACGAAGGATATGATCAGGCTGGCTACCGCGAAGTCAGCGAAACTGATGAAGACCTGTATGACAACTATCAGGATGATTTTGGCGATCAGGACGAGCAGGAAGATTTTGAAGAGTAGATATTATTTTATGTTATTCTGTAAACTATTATTGAAGGGAGCGCCATAATGCCAGCAGAAATGATAAATGAAAGCGTGAAAGATATTTCCTATGACGCAATTAAGATAGGACTGGCTTCACCCGAAAAGATCAGAGAGTG
>QKDK01000073.1 GCA_003252135.1 Clostridia bacterium | reverse complement strand
GTTATTATGTTAATGAGTTTTTCCATATCTTCCTCCAAATCAAAAATAACTTATAAAACCTGATATTACTGTATGTAAAGCAAACTATATCAGGATTTAACAAACTAACTTTACCATAGGCGTCAGTTTTTGTAAACCAGTTTTGCTGTGTCAACTGCTTCTTTTGCATCCTTGCAATAATAATCCGCACCGATTTTTAATGCGTATTCTTTTGTCAGCACAGCACCTCCTACCATGACCCTGCAATCTGCCTTTTTTTCACGCAGGAGCATTATGGCAGCTTCCATGGATGGAAGTGTTGTTGTCATCAGCGCAGAAAGGCCGACCAAAGATGCATTGTGCTCAATTGCAGCAGAAACAATATCTTCTTTGGGAACATTTTTCCCAAGGTCAATGATAGTATAGCCATAGTTTTCAAGCAAGACCTTCACAATGTTCTTCCCTATATCATGGACATCACCATGTACAGTTGCCAGAACAATAGTACCTTTATTCACTTTTTCTGTTCCATTGGTTTCCAGTGATCTTTTTATCACCTCAAAGGCAGACTGTGCTGCAGCTGCCGAGAGAATGAGCTGCGGCAGGAATACTTTTCCCTGTTCAAATCTTGCCCCTACATGGTCGAGCGCGGGTATCAGATACTGATCAACAATCTGCATGCTGGTCATCTCCTGCAGCAGTTTTTCAGTGTATTCTGCTGCTTCCTTTTTTAATCCTTGCTCAATCGCAGCCGATAGATCCCTGTTGTCTTTCTGCGATATGCTTTCTTTTTGTTTTTCTGTAACTCTGCCTGTCTCATCCTGCACGCTCAGCTTCTGCTCAATAGCAGAGGCTGCAGATGCTGTCTGGTTTGCTGTGCTCTGACCAGCCATCGTCTGAACTGTCATATTCTGATAATAGGATATATACTCAGCGGCATTTTTGTCTATATTTGTCAGCAATCTGTAGGCGCGAAGGGTTCCCATCATCGCTTCACTGTTCGGATTCAGTATCGGCAGGGTAAGTCCCTGCATCAATGCCATCATGAAAAAGTTCTGATTCACCAGTTCTCTGTTTGGCAGTCCGAACGATATATTGGACACCCCTAGTACAGTCTGCACTCCAAGCTTCTGTCTGACTAGCAGGAGTGCTTGCAGTGTCTCCATGACACCTTCTTGTTCAGCTGAAGCAGTCAGGGTCAGACAATCTATGAATACATCTTCTTTTGCAATTCCGTACTTTTGGGACGCTGCCAAAATGTTTTCTGCAATATGAAAACGTTCTTCTGCTGTTTTGGGAATCCCATTCTTATCAAGTGTAAGTCCAACAACAGCCGCACCATACTTCTTTACGATCGGCAGGATAGAATCAAGTACTTCTGCTTCACCGTTTACAGAATTGACAATTGCTTTACCGTTATATACCCGCAGTGCTGCTTCTATTACTGCCGGAGAGGTTGAATCGATCTGCAGTGGTACATCAACGACACCCTGCAGTTCCTTTACGACTGTGACCATCATTTTTGTTTCATCAATTCCCGGCAGACCTACATTGACATCCAGAATATCCGCCCCGGCTTCGACCTGTTCTATCGCCTGATGGAGAATGTAGTCAATATCGTTATTTATCAGTGCTTCTTTGAACCGTTTTTTTCCAGTCGGGTTAATCCTTTCACCGATGACCTTAGGTGCATCCATACATACCGTCTTTAATGAAGAACAAACCGCAGATTTTCTTACCGTTCGTTCAGGCGCCTGTGCAGTATGGTCCATTTTCAAAAATGTGCGTCTCATGCTCTTGATGAATTCCGGTGTAGTACCGCAGCAGCCTCCAAACAGCTGCACTCCCATATCCATATAAGGCTTCATGGCTGCTGCAAATGCATCAGCGGTTATCGTGAATTTATTGGTTTCAGGATCAGGCAGCCCTGCATTTGGTTTCACTATGACAGGCAGGCTTGTCCATTTCATTAATTCTTCAACGACAGGATACAGTTCTGCCGGTCCGAGTGAACAGTTCACTCCCACTGCATCAACACCAAGTCCTTCAGCGGTCAATGCAAGTGCAGAGACCTGGCAGCCGGTAAATGTTCTTTGGTTTTCTTCAAATGACATGGTACAGATCACCGGCAATTTGCTGTTCTCTTTTGCAGCCAGTATGGCAGCTTTTAATTCGCATAAATCTGTCATTGTCTCTATAACAATACAATCGGCATACCTGCCTGCTATCACCTGTTCCTTAAAAATACTGTATGCATCCTCAAAAGTCAGAGTACCTGCAGGTTCCAGCAGCTGACCAATCGGTCCGATATCCAGAGCCACAAGCGTATCAGTTCCTTCCGCGGCTTTTCTTGCATTTGCGAGTGCCGCGTGTATAACATCATCCACACTGAATTCTGTTCTTGAAAGCTTGTATGAATTAGCACCGAAGGTATTCATATATATCATGTCTGCTCCGGCATTTACATACTGTCTATGTATATCAATGATCCAGTCCGCTTTTTTTATACCTAAAAGCTCAGGAATCTCATCAAGCTCCATGCCCTTTGCCTGAAGCATGGTTCCCATTCCTCCGTCAAGAATCACCGTTCCATTTTTTAATAAATCTCTGAACTTCAAATTCATTCTCCTTTCATCATCGAAATGAAATATATCCTGTTAAGATCAATCCTCGTTATCCTATTATATAACAGAAGTCAACCACAGGTAAATAGTCTGCTGGACTTTCCCATGGTTGACCTTGATTGATCTATTCATGATATTAATTATTTGACATTCAGAAGACTTCCTACCGCTTCTGTTATTTTTCGGGCAATGTATGGCTGATTCATTGTATACAGATGGATTCCGTCAACACCATTAGAAATAAGATCGACAATCTGGTCGATCGCATAAGCGATACCGGCATCACGAAGAGCATCCGGATGATTTTCGTAGCGCTGCATCATCTTGACAAATTTCGGCGGAAGGCTTGCACCGCACATGGAAACCATTCTTTCGATCTGCTGCTTTTTTATAACCGGCATGATACCGGCTTCAATAGGAACATGGATGCCGGCAAGTCTGGTTCGTTCTAAAAAGCTGTAAAAGACCTGATTATCAAAAAACAACTGTGTGATCAGGTGTTCTGCTCCCGCATCGACTTTTTTCTTAAGGTTCAGTGTGTCCTCGACCAGATCAGGTGTTTCAATATGTCCCTCAGGATAGCATGCGCCTGCAACATCAAAGTCTCCCTGTGTTTTTATAAAAGAGATCAGGTCGCTTGCATACGTAAAGTCATATTTCCTTGGCACATCCGGATTTATGTCTCCACGAAGTGCAAGAATATTCTCGATGCCGCAATCAGATAACTCGCGCAAAAGAACAGAGACCTCGTTTTTGTCATAATTTATGCAGGGAAGGTGAGCAACTGCTTCAATATGATAGTCATTTTTAATCTTGGATGCTATATCACAGGTCAGCGATCGATTGCCGCTGCCTCCTGCCCCAAATGTTACACTGATAAAATCAGGGGATAATTCTTTAAGTTCCTCCAGCGTCTCATAGATCGTTTCAATAGAGCTGGTCTTTTTGGGAGGGAAAACCTCAAAGGAATATACTGTTTTTTCTTTAAAGAGCGGGGCTATCTTCATCTTTTACTCCTATCTTTCAATTTTAGTCTGGGATGACTATTGCTGCTATAATATAGGCAAAAATGCCTGCCGATCCGCAAAATGCAAACAATACCCACAGTAGTCTCACTGCAGTCGGATCCATATTCAGATATTCAGCAATTCCTCCGCATACACCGCAGAGCTTGCGGTCAGTTCTTGATTTATACAACTTCTTCTCCATATTATCTCCCTTTCTTTTGCTGAAACTAACATCAGTTTACTGTGAATCTAACATCATTCTAGGGGAATATGAAAAGAAGTCAATACAGTTAATTTAATTCTAATCAAGCATTAATCCGGAATAACTTCTCTTGTTCGGCCGCTATTCCTGTACTTATATATTCTATCAGCTTTTTCTAATTATTCAACCTGTTTTTCCTTTTGAAAGGAATCTGCTCCGGTAGACACACGAAGCTTTTTATGATAAAATGATTTACAGAAAGAATTAATGTAATGAAAAGAAAGGAAACAATTATGGCAGAAACAAATCCGATGGTAACAATCGAAATGGAAAATGGCGATCTTATAAAAGTCGAGCTATATCCTGAAATCGCACCAAACACTGTAAACAATTTTATATCCCTGGTCAAGAATGGTTTTTATGACAATCTAATATTTCACCGTGTCATTAATGGCTTTATGATTCAGGGCGGCTGTCCTGACGGTACCGGAATGGGCGGTCCTGGTTATTCCATTCCCGGTGAGTTCGCACAGAACGGTTTCAAGAATGATTTGAAGCACTCAGAAGGTGTTCTGTCCATGGCACGCTCCCAGATGCCAGATTCAGCAGGTTCACAATTCTTTATTATGCACAAGAACTCACCGCATCTGGATGGTTCCTATGCAGCATTTGGTAAGGTCGTTGACGGTATGGACATTGTTAATAAAATTGCTGATGTTGACACCGACTGGTCGGACCATCCTACCATAACACAAAAAATGAAAAAAGTGACCGTAGATACCAATGGAACTGAATATCCAGAACCAAAGAAATTAAAGAGATAATTATCTTTACAAGCAGCAGACTGCTCAGGATTCTTTTTAGCAAAGCTGCAATTCTTCTGGAACATACAATGTCTTTCATTAGAAAAGTAAGGAGTGAAGGCTATGGGCAATGAAGATAATAAAAATTTCACCCCCATTCTTCCGTTTGATGTAACACAGGGGGAACATTATTATATTTATGATCATGTCACCTATACTGTTGACCCTGCTTATTGCAACAAAGAAGCAATCCGGATGGAAAGCGGTAACGTCTATAAGTATTACCGCTGTGCCACATCAGAACCTTTTTTGATTGGAGATAAGAAATAACTCCGTCAAAGAAACAAATTGATAAAAATACAAAAGGGGCTGTGAAAAAATGAGAAATCATTTTCACAGCCCTTTTATGATAGATAGCGATGCATTATTATTCTAAAATTTCTCTTATTCTAAAATCTGTCTGATTAATTTCTTGCATAGAAACAATGTCCGCCCAGCACATAATACTTGGAATACTTGCTATAATCAGCTTTTCCGATTGAAATAAAGAAAAGATAATCTCCAACATTATTGTATCCAGCCAATGCTTCCACAGCTGCATCCATACAGTCTTTGGAAACCTTGTTCCAGAATTGTTCGACTCTGCCAGAGTTAGCTCCGGTAAACTGTCCGGGTGCATAAACAACGTCACTTACCGTACTGCCCCAGGAACCATTCAGCATACGATTGATGATGACATTGGCAACCGCTACTTTTCCTTCATGACTTTCGCTCAGGGACTCCATTGCAATAACAACGGACATCAGATATATATCTTCATCACTCAGAGTAATCGGATCACGGTTTACAACTGCCGGTTTTGATTTTTTGGATTCTTCCAAAGCCTTTGCCAGGGCTGCTGCTTTCAATGCTGCTTCATATTCCTTGATGGTAATTGCTGTATCCAGTGTGATAACAACATCTGTGAACTCGTCAGATACATAAGCAACTGTATTCTCGTCATATTGAACTGCATTCCATCCATCGACTGACTGCTCCTGAAGATATGTGAACTCATCACCAACGGTTGATTTACCAAGGATACTGCATTCTGTATTCGGTTGTTCACGGACATTCAGTACATTGACATTTACAACGACTTTGTACGCATCCAGCTCACTCAGGCGTTCAAGTGCTGCTTCATCCATGTAAAGATATGCATTGTATACATACCCTACTACATCACCTGACTCAATCTTCGTCCATTCATCGCCGCGTTCAAGAATTTTAGCATAGCTGTCTTTCATGAGTTTTCCGACAAGATCGGCATTCTTGTCCGGCTCGGCTCTTACATTCAGTATTTCATTAACATTTGCAATGACATAATCACAGGTAGGTGCTACATCTATTGCATCATACCATTCAGGTGTTGATAAGATTCCGATCAAACCTTCAGCATCTGTGTTGGTAGTTGCGTAGGAATCCTCTGTTGTATCGATTACATCACTGTCATCAGCTGATAAAGCACTTTCCGGCGCAGGACTGATCTCTTCTGCTGCAGTTTCCTTTGTTCCTGTCATATCTTTTGTAATGGCAGCTTCATCTTCCAAAGCTGCTGCGTCTTCTTCTGTTCCGTTGTCTTCTGTGATCTCTTCACTGGCTGTCTCTGCCGGTGCTGTATCATCTGATTCTGCAATCAAAAATGCATCTGATGTTCCTGGCGCTTGTGCCGCAACTTTATCCTCGTCTTCGATCATCTGGACCGTGTCACCTGTCTGAACATCACCGGTTGCTGTAACTTCAGCTGCATTCGTACTGACTGCTGTCTTTTTCATGATATCGGAAATCAAAAAAGATATCACAAAGCAAATCAGAAAAATGCCTGTTATAACAAAAGATACTTTCAGTTTACGTTTCCCCATAGGACCTCTTTCCGCTTATGTATCTTAACTCTTCGTAAGATACTGCTTGCGTATTCATTACAAATTCATTGAATTTGTTACAAAAATATTAACACTTGAATTTTATCAGAATTCACATCTTCTGTCAAGTATAACAAAATCACGGCACTTTTCTTCACATTTCTTGTTACTTTCACGGATTATTGGTTTTCATATTTCTTATACTGAATATGAACTTGCATCTTGGTGAAAAAAAAGGTATCATTAAGTTAACTGACAAGTAATATATTATTCAGAAAAGAGGAATGAAACTATGAAGCTATGGGGAGGACGTTTTACCAAGGAGACCGACCAGCTGGTACATAATTTTAATGCATCAATTTCTTTTGACCAGAAATTCTATAAGCAGGATATTACAGGCAGTATTGCCCATGTATTTATGCTTGAAAAGCAGGAAATCATTACTCCAAAGGAAAGAGAACTGATTGTTTCCGGTCTGGAAGGAATCAGCAGCGATATTGAAAACGGCACACTGGAAATCGATGGTTCCCAGGAAGATATTCATAGCTTCGTGGAAGCACATCTGATCGAACGGATCGGTGATACGGGCAAAAAACTGCATACCGGAAGGAGCCGCAACGACCAGGTCGCTCTTGATATGAAATTATTTATCAGGGACGAAATCGCCGAAATCAGCGAGCTGCTGAAAACCCTCTTGTCAACACTTCACCTGCAGATGAAAGAACACACCTGTACCTATATGCCTGGCTTCACCCATCTGCAAAAAGCACAGCCCACAACCTTATCCCATCATTTAGGCGCTTATTTTGAGATGTTTAAACGTGATTATACAAGATTGGCTGATACGAAGAATCGTCTGAACCTGTGTCCTCTTGGCTCCGGTGCTCTTGCCGGAACAACCTATCCGCTGGATCGCTCCTATACAGCTGTCTTACTAGATTTTGACGGTCCAACATTGAACAGTATGGATTCTGTTTCAGACAGAGATTATCTGATAGAGCTGCTTGGAGCACTTTCTACGATCATGATGCATCTGAGCAGATTCTGTGAAGAAATCATAATATGGAACACGAATGAATATCGTTTTATAGAAATCGATGACGCTTATTCTACCGGAAGCAGCATCATGCCGCAGAAGAAAAACCCGGACATTGCCGAACTGATCCGCGGGAAAACCGGCCGTGTGTACGGTGCCCTCGTTTCCATTCTGACAGTTATGAAGGGACTTCCGCTTGCTTATAACA
>QKDK01000019.1 GCA_003252135.1 Clostridia bacterium | reverse complement strand
ATATGTTTTCGTACTGCAGCATCTTATATAGGGTATAAGCGACAATCTCACAATGTTCCATTATCTTATTGTCGACCATATTCAATGTTTTTCGAATAATGTTGTTAACATCGCTGCTGCTGATGATGGCCATACGTTTCCTCCGCCGTAAATACTTACCTGAATATTATACTATTAAACAAGTGTATAAACAAGGCGAAATTCCACGATTACGCATTTTTCACAGATTCACACCCATATTTTTACGAAAGCCTGAACCTGTAGCGTAACCTGTACACAAGCCGCTTCTTGACGCACTCTGCTGAATGCGGTATTCTGATAGAAACAGGAGGTTGTATAATGAATGCACTGGATCTGTACGAAAAGAAGATAATTAGTGATAACGAATTCCCTGTACAACTTTTTGTGAACAGGATTCGTGAAAAAAGAAGGTATTTTATACCGCACTGGCACGAACACATCGAGCTTCATTATATATTGCGCGGGAAAAGTTCCTTTCAATGCAACAGGAAAAAAGTTACAGCTGAAAAAGGAAGTCTGGTCGTGATCAACAGCTATGAACTGCATGAAGGAAAAAGCGAAACGGCAGAAATGGATGCCATCGTTATGATATTTGAGATGGATTCTTTTTCACAGGAGCTGGCCGGGCATAATATAATTTTTCAGACACTGATTGAGTCAGACGAGACGATACAGCGGCTGATGCTTGCCATATATCAGGAAACGCAGGACAGACATACGGCATATAAGATGATTGCGAAAGGCATGATGTATGAACTGCTGGTCTATCTGATCAGAAATTATGCAGTAGAGAGCCTGACGAATAGTGAGCGTTCCAGACGTAACAGAAATTTAGAAAGACTGAATACGGTTCTGGTCTACATCAGCGAACACTATAATGAGTCCATCTCCAATCAGGAACTGGCAGATCTGATACACTTAAGCGAAGACAGGTTCAACCATATATTCAAAGAAAGCGTAGGCATCAGCCCTTTACATTACATCAATGAAGTGAGACTGAAGAAAGCCATGAGCCTGCTGAAGAAGAAAGAGCTTAGTGTAACGGAAGTTGCACTGACAGTGGGCTTTCAGGATTTTAATCATTTTGGCAGACTGTTTCGAAGATATTATCAGTGCACTCCTTCTGAAATTATTATTGCGGGAGATGAAAAGACAGAAGGTATGAATGTGATTACAGAGCATACCGGCTGATCATCAGAACATCGTAATAAAGCTAAAGTTTTTTGCTTCCGGTCATACGGAAGCTTTTTTTATTCATCATGAAAGTGGAGTACTGCAGCGAAAGAGGTTAAGTAATCAGCAGAATCATATGTATAAACAGCATGATGTTACTAGCCTGTATGACAGAATATGTTTATAATAAAAGCGTTTTATAAATGATAAATGACAGATTTCGATGACATGACAACAAAAAACCTGCAGAGTGAGATGCAGGCTGCAGAAAGGGATGGATACTATATGAAGTTAGGGGTATTAACGGTTGTACTTGGCGATATGACGCTTGACGCTGCCTGTACATTCTTAGAAAAACAAGGCGTTTCCATGGTTGAAATAGGATGCGGAGGCTTTCCGGGGAAAGCTCATTGCGACCCTGATGTTTTATTATGCGATAATGATAAGCTGGAGGAATTTAAGAATACACTTTCAAAGCATCACCTGGAAATCAGTGCACTGAGCTGTCATGGAAATATGGTGCATCCGGATAAAGTAACTGCAAAAGCATTTGACGATGATCTTACCAGGGCAATCCTGCTTGCAGAAAAGTTAGGAGTACCTGTGGTCAATACTTTTTCAGGATGTCCCGGCGGCAGCAGGGAGGATAAGACTCCGAACTGGGCAACCTGTCCGTGGCCGGAGGATTTTTTACAGGTGCTCGATTATCAATGGAATGAGGTGCTGATTCCGTACTGGAGAGAAAAAGCGAAATTCGCCAGAGAGCATAATGTTCATAAGATAGCGCTTGAACTTCATCCCGGCTTTTGCGTGTATAACACAAAAACACTGCTTCGGTTAAGAGAAGCGGTAGGGCCTGAGATTGGTGCCAATTTTGATCCGAGTCACTTGATCTGGCAGGGGATGGACCCGTGTGCTTGCATCAGAGAGCTTGGGAAAGCAGGTGCGATTTTCCACTTCCACGCCAAGGATACCAGGGTGGATACCTATAATACAGCAGTAAATGGTGTTCTGGATACAACACATTATCAGGATGAACTGGATAGATCCTGGATTTTCAGGACAGTAGGATATGGACATGGTGATGAATTCTGGAAAGCGATCATATCAGAGCTAAGGCTGGCGGGATACGATTATGCAATCAGCATTGAACATGAAGACAGCCTGATGTCCGGAAGAGAAGGACTTACCAAGGCAATCAGTTTTCTGAAAAGTGTTCTGATATTTGAAGAAAAGAGCGGCATGTACTGGGCCTGATTAGATAAGCGCAAGAATGTAGAAAAGTAAAAAGGCAGGGATACAGAAGAAATGCAAGACATAAAAAAAGAGAAAAAAGGGAAAAAAAGTACAACGCAAAAGCGTTATAGGCTTGGCATCATAGGATTCGGCGGTATGGCAAACTGGCACAGAGAGCTTTTACAGGACATCAATAGAATAGAGATAGCCGGCGTGTATGATAGCAAGGAAGAAGCAATGCAGAATGCAGTGAAACATGGATTAAAGACATATAGAACTGCTGATGAGCTGCTTGCAGAAAAGGATATTGACCTGGTGCTGATCGCAACGCCGAATGATTATCATAAACCATATGCCATTGCAGCAATGCAGGCTGGCAAGGATGTAATAAGCGAAAAGCCTATCACATTAAGTTCTGTTGATCTGAAAGAAATGATGGAGGTATCAGAGCAGACGGGAAGATTTCTGACGGTTCATCAGAACAGAAGATGGGACGAGGATTTTGTGCTGGTGCAGAAGATACTGGAAGAGGGAACTCTTGGCAATGTCTTTCGCATCGAATCCAGAGTTCATGGAGCTCATGGAATCCCGGGCGACTGGCGTCAGGAAAAAGAACACGGCGGCGGAATGGTACTTGACTGGGGCGTGCATCTTCTTGATCAGATATTACTTATGATGAAAGATGCAACGCTTGAAACCGTCTATGCGACGGTAACCAATGTAACGAATCAATTGGTCGATGATGGCTTCTCTGCAGAATTGACCTTTTCTACGAAACAAAAAGAAAACAGCAGAATCGTCGTATATGTGGAGGTGGGAACCAGTAATTTTATCAGCCTTCCAAGATGGTATATTCTGGGAGAGAATGGCACTGCTGTTGTTGAAGACTGGGAACGTAACGGTAAAATCGTACATGCAGTCGGAGCGGATGACAAGGATGTGGTTCCGGTCAGAACGGCAGCCGGTCTGACAAAGACCATGGCTCCAAGAAGAGAAGATACGATATCCACACTGCCTCTTCCGAACGTGACCAGCGATATAAAAGAATTCTACCAGAATGTGATCGAGGTACTGGATGGAACAGCAGAATCCAGAATCAAACTGGCGGAAGCGATGAGAGTCATGAAGCTTATGGAGGCTATCTTCATATCAGCGGAGAAAAAGGAAGTCTATCACGCAAAGGGGAGTAAAAAAATATGATTCCGATAGCAATACAGATTTATTCAATAAGAGAAGAAGCAGAAAAAGATTTTGCGGGTACGATAAAACAAATCAAAGCCATGGGGTATGACGGTGTGGAACTTGCAGGACTATATGGCATGGTTCCGGAGAGGATAGCAGAGATTCTTAAAGAGAACAATTTACGGGCAATATCGGCGCACGTTCCTTATGAAGTGCTGCGTGACGATCTCCAAGGGACAATAAATGCTTATAAGACCATAGGATGTGAATACCTTATCATTCCGGCAACTGCTGTGGAGAACCGTTATGGCGGAGCTTCCTACCCGGATTTTATCGAAGGAATGAAGAAAATTGCAGCAGCATGCAACGAAAACGGCCTGAAGCTGCTTTATCACAATCACGATTTTGAGTTCTCCAAAACACCATCCGGTGAGTATGCACTGGATGTACTGTATCAGGATCTTAGCTCAGAGGAATTACAGGCAGAGCTTGATACCTGCTGGGTGGAAGCAGCGGGAGAAAGTGCCGTAACCTATCTGAATAAATACAAAGGCCGCTGCCCGGTGATCCATCTAAAAGATTATAAGAGAAAAGACGGTGTCTGGTTCATGCCGCTCGGACAGGGCATTATCGATATTGACTCCGTATATAAGACAGCGGTTTCCAACGGTGCAAAATGGATCGTCATCGAACAGGACAACCACTGCACCGGATCACCGATGAGCAACATGGAGACAAGTCTTGCTTATGTAAAGAAGAACCTGCAGTAGTGAAAGAAAAGAATTATTTCATCTGCAAATTTGGTACTTGCTTTTCACCGCTCGTTCAAACTTTATAGGCGCAGAAACCATGCGCAGGAAAGAGGATAGATTATGAAGCAGATACAAATTGGAACCTGTGTTCCGGGAGATCGTGCAACAGAATGGCTGCCGCATCTTATCAAGGCGGGATTTGAGACTGTATCTCTTAATTTTCATATGTCACTTGGCAATACGGATCTAAAAGAATTATCAAAACACGTGAATGAAATCTTAGGAGATTCCGGTGTACGGGTATCATGTCTTGGACTGTACTGCAATCCGATCCAGTACGAAGAACATAAAAAAGCACTGGAGTATTGCATTGAGAATGCAGGATTGTTCGGAGCCGGCATCGTCAGTACATTTACAGGAGCCTACGAAGGGGAATCGGTAGAAAAATCAATTCCAAAATTCAAAGAAGTCTTTACGGATCTTGCAAAAAGAGCAGCAGATAAAAACTTAAAAATCGGAATAGAAAACTGTCTGATGGATGGAACCTGGCAACATGCTACCTGCAACATTGGATTCCATCCAAAAGCATGGGAAATGATGTTCAATGAAGTACCGGCTGACAACCTAGGACTTGAGTGGGAACCGACACATCAGATGGTTCAGCTGATCGATCCGATCGCGCAGCTTCGAGAATGGGCAGGCAGGATCATTCATTTGCACGGAAAAGATGCTACCGTGGATTGGGATGCTGTCAGACGATATGGCTGCACCGGAGCGGTTCCGTTTGTACACCACAGGACACCGGGCTTTGGCGATACCAACTGGCGCGATATAATATCGATCCTTCGTATGAACGGATATGAGAATGATATCTGTATTGAGGGGTATCATGATCCGGTATACAGGGATGACTGGGAAATGACCGGACAGCTTCATGCGCTGCACTACCTGAAATGGTGCCGCGGCGGTGAATTTACACCGAATCCATGGGATGTAAATAAGAATATGAAAACGTTATAATTAAGTTCAATAATGGAGGACAGACATGAAAAAATTAAGAGTAGGTATAGTAGGCTGCGGTGGAATTGCGAATAACAAGCATCTTCCTGCAATCAAGAAAAACGGGAACTTCGAAGTTGTGGCTTTCTGTGATATTGAAAAAGAAAAAGCAGAAAAAACAAAAGCGAAGTTTGGAACCGAAGATGCAAAAGTATTTACCGATTACCGTGAACTGGTAAAAGAAGATCTGGACGCTGTCTATGTTACCACCCCGAATAAATCACATTCCTTTATTTCGATAGCGGCTATGGAAGCAGGAAAGCATGTAATGTGTGAAAAGCCAATGGCAAAGACCTATGCAGAAGCAATGCAGATGGTTGAAGTAGCGAAGAAAACAGGGAAAATCCTTACCATCGGATATCAGAACCGTTATCGTCAGGATTCTTCTTTCTTAAAGAAAATGTGCGTGAATGATGAACTGGGCGAAGTGTATTTTGCAAAAGCACATGCAATCCGCAGAAGAGCCGTTCCTACCTGGGGCGTGTTCCTGAACGAAGAAGAGCAGGGAGGCGGACCATTGATTGACATCGGCACCCACGCGCTGGACCTGACACTCTGGATGATGAATAACTACGAACCGGAATCTGTAAGCGGCTCCGTATACAGAAAGCTTGCAGATCAGACAAATCAGGGAAATGCTTTCGGAACCTGGGATCCCAAAGAATTCACTGTTGAAGATTCTGCCTTTGGCTATATTAAGATGAAAAACGGAGCAAGCATCGTTCTGGAGTCTTCCTGGGCACTTAATTCATTGGAAGTTGGGGAAGCACAGACAACACTCTGCGGCACAAAAGCAGGTGCAGACATGAAGGATGGTCTTCGTATTAACCGTATAAAATTTGACAAGCAGCAGATCGATAAGCCGGACCTTTCTTCCGGCGGTGTAGCGTTCTTTGAAGGAGAATCCGAAAAGGAACAGGACATCGAGCAGAAAGTATTTTATGAAGCAATTACTGAGGGCAAACCACTGGTTGTTCTGCCGGAACAGGCTGCTGTTGTGACAAGAATTCTGGAAGCGATCTATGAAGCGGCTAAGACAGGAAAGACGGTATATTTCTCGTAAGTGAAAAAAATCATTGTAAAAAACAGGCAGCCCAAGCATTTGCTATTTGAGAATGCTTGGGCTGCCTGTGTAAAAAAAGGACTTTGAATTATATAAAAAATGATTAAAAAACAGGTACTCGTTGTGTTAAATAATAAACTGATCAACTGCGCTTGTCAGATTGTCTGTGCTCTTTCTGGTCTTACCGGCATAATCAGCTACAATAGTTGCATTCTCAACTACTTCGGCAGTTTTTTCTGCAATGTAAACTGTGCTCTTGGCACTTTCCATAGTTGCTGATGAGATCTCGTTTATAGAGGTATTGATCGTTTTTAATGTGCTGTAAAGATCACCGCTGATAGTATCCAGTTCTTTTACCATACTGCTTACAAGTTCAGCGTCATTGTTGTACTGTTCACTGGTATCAACAAGCATTTCATAATCTTTAAATACTCTTTTATCAACAAATTCGAGCAGGTTCATTGAACAATCAGCGAGATTGTCAACTGAAGTGACGAGATTTGTAGTTACGTCCTGTATTTTTGCGACAGATTTTTGAGAATCTAATGCCAGTTTACCTATTTCTGTGGCTACGACAGAGAATCCTCTTCCTGCTTCTCCTGCTCTTGCTGCTTCAATAGAGGCGTTTAAAGCCAGAAGGTTGGTCTGGTCTGCAATTTCAAGAATTGCCTGTGATAATTCTCTGATCTGGCTGACCTTTTTCGATTGTTCTACAGCTTCTTTTAAGGTTTTTTCAGATTCCCTATAGATATTTTCAGCAGTTGATTTTGATTTTTGCGCAACAGCACGAAGGTTTTCAGCTCTGTATTTTATTTCAACTGCAGTCTTGGCGCCGCTTGCAGTTTTTTGTTTTATTGTGTCTACACCATCTGTAATATCATTTGCAGCATGATTGACCTGCTCTGCAGAAGCAGCAGTTTCTTCACTGCCTGCAGATAACTGCTCTGTTGTAGCAGACACATCTTCGATTCTGGATATAAGACTTGATATACCTTCCTGCTGTACAATTACGTTTTTATTCACTTCTTCGGCTTCTCTTTTTACAGACTCAATTACTTTTTTAACAGAGTCCTGCATTATTTCAACTGACTTAGCTAAAACGCCTGTTTCATCCTGTAAGCTTATAGTCTTCTTGTCTAGTTTTTCTGTAAAATCACCTTTTTCCATTTTTTTCATGACCGTCGTCAGATAAGTGATCGGCTTAACAATGATTCCCATTACAAAAAGTATAGCCAGCGCAGCAGCAACCATACAGATAACAGCAACAATGATAATTGCGTTTGTCATTTT
>QKDK01000309.1 GCA_003252135.1 Clostridia bacterium | reverse complement strand
CCATGACAAAACTTTTATCATAGCAGACCATTTGTTTAATTTTATCGCTTAAATGCCTCCAGTGCTTTTTCGATGTCTTTGTGGATCAGTGTTGCAATCCTGTCAATAATTCTTTCCGGTTCCTCTCTCATGCCCTTTCTGATCCAGTCAAGCATTACACCAACAAAAGCATACTTGTAAAAATCGGCTATAAAATTCTTATCTTCTTCGTTAACCTGCATTCCGGCTGCTTTTTCCTCAACCACGCCGATCAGCAGGCTGTAAGTAAGTTTATAAAGATATGTTTCTACATGTTCCCTGCTGACAGCATGATATACATTCATGATAAACGGCTTGTTGTCCAGAACTGCCTGAAATATCTGCAGAAAGCCCTGCTGCCAGGTATTGTAGGTCTTTTTCCCTTCCAGCGCTTTCGCAGCATCTTCTATGCAGGACCACTCTATCAGATCATAAATATCCTTAAAGTGATAGTAAAAGGTCATGCGATTCACACCGCAGTCCTCGGTAATGTCTGCTATTGTTATTTTTTCAAACGGTTTTTGAAGCAGCAGATTTTTCAGCGAAGCTTCCAGTGCCCTTTTCGTTGTCTGCGACATAAGCTCCTCTTTTCTTATACTAATTCGATTCCGATACTAAGAATTACTCATCTTTTGCAGAAAAGATAACATTTCTGAGTTTTCTGACAACATGCGTCGTTCCGGCATCCTTTTTTTGAAGCATGGCCAGTATTGTCAGCTTTTCTTTCGGTGCGTTGCAAAAATAAGCGCCTAGCCATCCATCCCAGCCATACTCGCCCTTTCCGCCCAGACCGACAGCAAGGCCCGGCTTTGCAAGAACGCGCATCAGGTTGCCATAGCTGTAGCCGCAGAGACCGTCCCAGCTCTTCCACAGATCGTCTCTCTGCCAGTTCGTCAGCTGACCACTGGTAAAGTATGCTACTGTCTGCGGCTTCAATATCTGGTTTTTACCTGATTTTCCGCTCTGCATCAGCATGGTGGCAAACTTCTCATAATCATCCAGTGTGGATACCAATCCCGCTCCGCCGGATTCAAAAGCAATCTTTTCAATTGCAGTCACCCCAAGATGATTCGTGTCGATCTCACGAAGACCGTCTCCTGTTTCTTCATAGACCTTTGCCAGACGAGAAAGCTTCTCATCCGGAACATAAAAGGCAGTATCTTTCATCCCGAGCGGTTCAAAGAACTCCTTCTCCAGGAAATCTCCAAAGGACATCCCTGAGACCGCCTCCGCCACTGCTCCCAGTATATCTGCAGAGGTTCCGTACATAAAGGTCTCTCCCGGCTGAAATTCCAGTCCGCACCCGCCAAGGCGATTGGCAAGTTCTATCGTTCCCATTCCGCCGTTATTCGGTATCTTGCTGATTGCTTCTTCAAACAGCTTCAGAACATTTTTTCCTGTGATGCTGCCTTCATGCCCGTACGGCAGTCCGGAAGTCATCGAAAGAAGGTCTCGCACTGTTACTGGTCGTTTTACCGGTTCAGTCCCTGACACTTTATTCACCGTCTGATTTCTGAACCCTTCAAGATACATGGACACCGGGTCAGCCAGATCAAGCAGTCCCCGTTCCATCAGCAGCATTATAGCCGCTCCGGTAACAGGCTTTGTCATGGAATACAACCTGCAGATCGTATCTCGTTTCATCGGCTTTTGTTCCGCTATATCGGCAAACCCCGCCTCGCAATATATCTCCTCTTTCCCGTCTTTCAGAACCAGCAGATTGATACCGGCGACCTCCTGCTTCTCGACCGCTGCGTTCATGATCTGCTGTAATTTTTGTTCGATACCCTGTCTCATGCCATGCCATCCTTTCCTTTGCCCCATCGTGAATTGAACCAACGTTTATGTTACATAACTTTACTGTATCAGATGATACCAGGAAATAGGTGCGCCTATTTCTTCTGCCAGTGTGCATATAAGGTCTGTGCACTGTTTACGGTAAAATTCATGTCTATTGTAACCTGACTTCCTCCTGCCGCTGCCGTGAACCAGCCAAGAAAGACATAGCCGTCTTTTGTAAAGCCGGTGCTTTCTGCGAAAATGTCTGCATATGTCGAACCGGCATATACGATAACTGTTTTGTTTTCTGCTGTTTTGATCTTTCCGCTGTTGGAGGTATCTGTATTCTTTCCGCCATTGCCGTTCAATGTGATTTTATAAGAATTTACTTCCCATTTTGCATATAACGTAAAATTTACTGCGGATTTATTGGTCGAATTGGCGGTCAGTTTTGTTTTACCTGAATCTTCTGTATACCAGCCCTTAAAAGTATATCCGCTTCTCTTTGGTTCAGGCAGCGTTCCGAGCTTTTGTCCATAGTTCACAGAAATACTTGTTTTATCCTGACTCCCTCCGTTTGTATCAAAGGAGATGGTTATTGTTTTAGCTTTCCAGTGTGCGTAAAGCGTCTGGGAATCTTTTACATTACAGGTGCTTACAGATGTGATCTTGACACTGCCGCTCTTTGTCGTGAACCATCCCTGAAAATCATACCCTTCTTTGACCGGTTCCGGTAATACGCCATATGCCGCTCCATATACCTTTGCCATGACAAGATATGTCTTTTTCCCGGTATCTAGATAAAAGGCACCGCCGTTTGCCATAAATTTAATATCCGGCTGTTTGACTTCCCACTGCGCGTAAATGGTCTGATTTCCGGATACGCTCACGATGGTGTCACTGGTGATCAGCGAGCCGCCCGAGGCAAGTGTGAACCAACCTGTGAATACATATCCGCTTCTGCTGACTTCTTTTAAAGCACCGTACTTTTCACCATAACTTACCTTTTTTCCGGAAGAAATGGCGGGTCCTCCATTGGCATTATAGGTAAGGGTATAAACCGCCGGCTTCCAGTGTGCGTACAGCATCTGAATGCTTTTACCTTCGACTGCTGTACTTTCTTTTATCATACTTCCGCCGTCTGCCTTGGTATACCATCCGTCAAACGTATAATTAACACGTGTTGGAGACGGCATAACACCGAACTTTGCACCATTCGTGACTGCATAGACAGTATTTGTCAGACTTCCGCCGTTGGCATTCAATGATATGGTAAAGATTTCTCCGGTCCATCTGGCATAAAGAGAGGCTTCTTTGGTCACAGAGGTTACCTTAGACCCGCCGTTCGATTCTTTCGTGTACCAGCCGGTAAAGATATATCCTTCGCAGACCGGAATCGGCAGGTCACTATAGGACTGTGTCGAAAAAACGGTAAGCTTTGCCGGTATAACAGCTCCAAGTGTTGTATGAAATGAAACCGTATAGCTGCTTTCTCCCCACATGGCATAAAGGGTCTGGTTTGCAGCTGTCTGAACAAGACTTCCTGCTTCCACCTTTACACCTGCTGTTTTTGATGTATACCAGCCGGAGAACACATATCCTGTGCGGCTGACTGACGGCAGGGTTCCATACTTGCTGCCATATGTTACAGACTGGCTTCCTGTGCTCGTTGTTCCACCGTTGCCATCAAAAGAAACGGTATATTGCTTTCCTGTCCAGTGTGCATACAGGGTGATATTCTCGGCGGACTTGACCAAATCCGCAGCCAGTACCTGTTTTGATCCGTTCTTTGACAGGAACCAGCCGTTAAAATCATAGCCGGAGCGAACCGGCACCGGCAGTTCGCCATATGCTTTCTGGTACTCCACTGTTTTGGAAGTGACTTGGACCGTGCCTTCGTTGGCATCAAATGTTACAATCGGTGTGATCACTTCCCAGTGTGCGTACAGTGTATGATCTGCCGACTGTGTTTCGACACTGTTCTTTGTTATCTGTGTGCTGCTTCCTGCCAGCGTATACCAGCCAAGAAAGGTGTATCCGGTTCTCTTAGCTGTCGGAAGCGTTCCATAATTGCCCTGATACTGAACCGTCTTGCTCTTTGTCGCACAGCTTCCTCCGGCCGCATCAAACTGCACCGTGACATCTTTCCCTGCCCATCCCGCATACAGGATATGGTTGCTGTCTGTTTTTACCGTCCCGGATGCAGTAATTTTTGTTTTTCCTTCTGCCTCCAGATACCAGCCGGTAAAAACATAATTATCCCGTACAGGTACAGGAAGCGTCCCGTAATCTTCAAGATATACCACACTTTTTGATGCAAAAGAGACGGTTCCGCCCATGGCATAAAAAGAAACCGTATAGGTTTTCGCTATCCAGTCAGCATAAAGTACTGTATCTTTTTCAAAAGTATTCAAAGTACCATTCTCTATCTTTGTACCTTCGGACAAAGCGGTATACCAGCCGTTGAACTGAAAGCCTTCCTTTTCAGGCGTCAAAAGCGCGGTAAATGCTGTTCCATAGGTGATCTCAGAACTATACTTTTCAACCGTTGCTCCCTGATATGTAAGTGATCCGCCGTTCGCATCAAATGTAATCTTCGGGCTGAGAATCTTCCATGCTGCATAGAAGGTCTGATTATCAAGCCACCGTACAGTGCTTACTTCCTCGATCAGAGCACCAGCAGCAGTCGTCCAGCCATCAAAGCGATATCCTGTTCGAACCGGAACCGGCAGTGATCCGAGCAGCTGTCCGTAATATGCTTTTCTTGTTGCCGAGGAAGAAAGGCTTCCGCCCATCGGTGAAAAGGTAATGGTGCTTTCCGCTCCCTTCCAGTGCGCATACAACGTGATATCAGAAGTTGCGCTTATGATCGTGCTGTTCTGGATTCTGTCGCCTCCGGCAATCTTGGTATACCATCCAAGGAACGTATAATTCGTCTGTTTTAAATCAGGCAAAGCACCATATGCCTCGCCTGATGTTCTGGTCAGTTTCTGATTTGCAGTTCCCTGACAGTTGGTGATCAGTGTCACAGAAATCACTGCTGCCGTATTCTGCGCTGCATATGAATGCACCGGCTGCTGACTCCGCCACCCGGTCATAACTGCGAAAATGATAAAAAACACATATAGGTATTTTATATTAAATCTTTTTCTTTGTTTCATGACATCACCCTTTTTCACAAAAAGCTTCCTTTTTCTGTATATTATCATACCACTTTTTTACCGATATGAAAAGAGGGTCATGGTTGAATCTTATATGTCTGCTAGGATACCCGGCAAATAAGACTTTAATACACTGACAGATAAATTGCTTCAATGTCTTCCTTTTTCAGTTCCGTATAATTATTAGCCAGGAGCCTGCTCTGGTTCTTCATAACAGATTCTGTAAATTTCTGAATATGTTCTTTGCTGACTCCATACTCTCTCAAATGTTTTGCCGGAAGGATCACCTGAAAAAGCAGTTCCAGTTCCCGGTAAACAGCACCCGCTTCACAGCCAAGCTGCAATGCCAGAAACTTATTCAGTTCTTTGATCTTTCCATCCGGCTCAAGTGCCATGTATTTACTGAACACCCCATGAAACATTGCATAGTTCGATTCTCCATGCGGAACATGAAAATACGAGCCCAGCGGATAGCTCAGAGCGTGCACTGCGGCACAGCCTGCATTTCCAAAAGCGATTCCTGCATAAGTACTGGCAAAAAGAAAATCTTCCATGATATCTGTTCTTGCATCTTTTCCCTTTTCTGCAATAGTCCGATATCCATTAATTAATAGTTCCATTGCCATTTTTGAATACATTCTTGAAAAAGAAGAAGCTTTCGGAGACAGGTAAGACTCAATTGCATGGACAAAGGCATCCAGTGAGCTTGCGGCAAAGCTGTCATAGGGAAGTGTCTTCAGAAGTTCTGGTATAAGCACTGCATAATCAGCAAACAGCTCATCAACTGCAAGGCCAAATTTTGTGTTTTTTTCTTTCAGCTCAAGGATGGAGATATTGGTCACTTCACTGCCGGTGCCGCAGGTCGTCGGCACCATGATCAGTTCTTTGCTCTTCTTAATCGGCAGCTTTTTATCAAACAGGTCAATGACCGGTGAAATGTTCTCCAGCGCAAAAAGCTTGGCAACATCCAGTATGGAGCCGCCTCCGACAGCAAAGACCCTGTTATAGGAAATGTCTTTCATATCCTTATAAATACTCTCTGCCATCTGGTTATTCGGTTCACCGTTCCCATACTTTCTCAGGTCGATGACCACTGCTCCTCTGTCGATTTCTTTCAGATAAGTATGATAGGTATGTCCGCTGGTGATCAAAAGATCGCCGGCTCCGATCTGAAAGCTGTCACCAAATTCTCTGCAGCTCTCAAATATCTGTATTGTTGGTTTTATACGAAATTGCTTCATGCTTGCTCCCTTTCTGCGTCAGGCTCATCTGACCTGCTTTTCAGGTTTATTTTGAGGTACAGACCTTTATTGCTTCTTCAAGGATAGAAAGTCCGGCATCGAGCTGCTCGTTCGTCACGACCAACGGGCAGAGAAAGCGTACAACATTACCGTAAACTCCGGCGCTTTCAATGATCAGCCCCTTCTCAACAGCATGCTGGACCAGTGCAGATACCAGAGCGGCGTTCGGCGTCTTGCTCTTTTTGTCTGTCACAAATTCTATACCCATCATACAGCCTATTCCGCGGACATCACCGATCTCTTCATACCGATCCTTCCAGTCATTGAACCGGGCCATACACTTGTCAGCAATTTCCATCGATCTTTCACAAAGCTTATCCCTTTCGATGACCTCGATCACCTTCAATGCCGAAGCGCAGGCAAGTGCATTGCCGCCATATGTACCGCCTATGATTCCCGGACGGACATTATCCATGATAGCAGCGCTTGCAGTTACTGCGCTGAGCGGAAGACCTCCGGCAATAGATTTTGCGGCAGCTATGATATCCGGCGCACATCCTTCTTCTTCCCAGTAATTTGATACGAACATTTTACCGGAACGCGCAAAGCCTGTCTGTACTTCATCAGCGATCAGCAGGATCTGGTTGTCGTCACAGACCTTTCTGACTGCTTTCACCCATTCGATCGGTGCCGGGATAAAACCGCCTTCTCCCTGAACCGGTTCAACCACAATGGCAGCCACATATTCAGCAGGCGATGCTTCTTCAAAAACTCTTTTTAGTTTTTCTATATAATAGTCGACAGCTTCCTGCTCTGTATATCCCTTAGGCGCACGGTAAAGATAAGGGAATTCGGCACGATAAATACCGTCCGGCAGCGGGCCCATGCCCACTGCGTATGCTTTTTTTGATGTCATGGTCGCTGTCAGCATGGTTCTTCCGTGAAAAGCTCCGGAGAAAACAATAATGTTCGGTCGTTTCGTATATGATTTTGCGATCTTGACGGCATTCTCGTCAGCTTCCGCTCCCGAGTTAGCGAACATGGTCTTTTTTTTACTGCCTCTGACCGGTACGATCTCATTCAGTTTTTCTGCCAGTTCAATATATCCTTCATGCGTAACGATATTCATCATGGCATGAAAATACTTCTCTGCCTGTTCTTTGACGGCGGCAACAAGCTCCTGGTGACTGTAACCGATATTAAGTACACCGACACCTCCGACCCAGTCAAGAAATATATTCCCGTCCACGTCTTCCAGCATGGCACCTTCTCCTCTGCTGATCACACAAGGATAAACACTTTTGATTGCTCCGGGCATCGCTTCTGCTCTTCTGTCCAGTACTTCTTTTGCTTTTGGCCCCGGCAGGGCTGTTTTTATTTGCGGTAATGCATCTTTTAACATAGCGGATTCTCCTATCTGTACTTTCTTATTCTGTTTTAATTAAGAAGTATTATACGCAGGAATTCTGCATTCCGCAATGGATCACAACCCTAAACATTTTGTCTGTTGTTTGTATTTCGGATACAATTATCGCATGTTCCTATATCTTTTCATCTCTTAATATTTGTGTTATAGTGTAAAATATAAGTGTAAAG
>QKDK01000292.1 GCA_003252135.1 Clostridia bacterium | reverse complement strand
GGAGATGCTGCAGGACATATACAGTGAATATTCCAATGAGATTTTTAATTATGTAGGCGACAGAATCAGTAAAAGCATGAACGGCGATGAGATGATCGACATACTGGTCAGAAGCTACTATGAATATATTATGAATCATTGGGAGATCTTCAGCTTTATCGAGCAATTCACCGGATGTCCTTCCCTTTCAAGAAACTGTTCAGGGCAGACGAGTATCTTCCGATTGTATGATTTTATCAATGAAATGAAAGCCAGACAGATTTTTAGGGAATACAGTAATTACAGTTTGATCGCCACGATCTTTTATCCTGTCAAGGCAATCGCAGTGAACCGGCATATCAGTGAGACGGAGAGAGATGAACTGCTTGGGGAGATGATTCGTATCCTTCAGAATGCAATATTATTATAGAAAACGCGGGATGAACAGTATCCCGCATTCTTTGACCAATTTAATAAATGAGCATTCACTTATATAATAATAGTAAAACAGACATAGCCAATGGCAAACAGACATAACCAATGGCAAACAGACATAGCCAATGGGTGACGGTATAGCACAGAACTTGTGCGGAAAGAGAGGAAATTATGACAGACCTGGATAACATGAAAAGAGAAGCGATGATAATACCGGTATCAGGCAGTGTACTTCTTCCGGATACTTCGACAATGATACAGCTGACAGAAAAGAACGAAGAAAGGCTGATGAAGCTGAAGGAGAGAGCAATGACCCTGATTGCTCTTCCGCAGAAGAATAATAAAAAGCAAAGTGATGTAAAACAAGAAGACCTTTATTCCAACGGGGTTATCTTCACGATTAATGGTCTGCAGGAGGTAGAAAACGGAGTGCGGCTGATCGTGAATCTGCGTGAGCGCGTCAGTGTAAAAAATCCCTGGTTTGAAGGAGAAATAATTTACGGTGAATATGACTTGTTTCCTGATGTCATAGATCTGAACGAAGAAAATCAAAAAAGCATACTGACTCACCTGAAGCAGATCGTAAATGATATCAGCGGTTACTTTACTGAAGGAGAACAGTTCCTTACAACATTAAATCACATCAATGACATCAACTACTTTATTGTGTATCTGTCAAGATTTATTATGATTACGCAGGAGGAACGTTATGAGCTTTTATCAATGGATTCACTGAAAGAGCGAAGTCTGCGTTTCATGGATCATCTGCTGCAGCAGAAGGAAAGCATAGAACTACAGCTGCAGATATCGGAAAAGTATACAGAAAAAGCAAATAAATACTACAGAGAGAACATGCTGCGTGAGCAGATGAAGGCCATACAGGAGGAATTGAACGAAGGCAGAAGCTCTGCAAGAAAAGATAATGATTACAGAATTAAAATTGAAGAGTCCAATATGCCGGATGATGTGAAGGATATAGCATATGAAGAGCTGGACAAGCTCAATATGCAGGGCACCAACGGTTCGGAATACAGTACGATCAGAAATTATCTTGATCTGCTGATTCAGCTGCCATGGGGAAAGGAAGAAATCAGACCGATCGATTTGGAAGCAGCCAGACGCATACTGAACGAGCAGCATTATGGTCTTGACAAGGTAAAAAAGCGAATCATACAGCATCTTGCCGTCATGCAGCTGAACAAAGAAAAACGCGGTTCCATTCTCCTGCTTGCAGGACCTCCGGGAACTGGTAAAACAAGTCTTGGAAAAAGCATTGCAGAAGCTTTGGGCAGAAAGTACATCAGGGTAAGTCTTGGCGGTATCCGTGACGAAGCAGAAATCAGAGGGCACAGAAGAACATATATCGGTTCCATGCCGGGAAGAATTATACAGAACATCAGAAAAGCCGGGACGAATCATCCTGTCATGGTATTGGATGAGGTGGATAAGCTCATGATGGGCGGTTACAGCGGAGATCCTGCCAGTGCGCTGCTTGAGGTACTTGATCCGGAGCAGAACAATACATTTACCGATCACTATCTTGATATACCTTATGATTTATCCGATGTGTTTTTCATTGCAACCGCTAATTCACTGGACAGCATACCAGTACCTTTGCTTGACCGTATGGAAGTAATCAACATATCGAGCTATACAACAGAAGAAAAGTTCCATATCGGTAAGGATCATCTGCTGCCTGCAGTACAAAAAGCACACGGACTGACTGGTGAACAGCTGGCAGTAAGTGATGAGGTGCTAAGGGAAATCATCAGCGAATACACTTCGGAAGCTGGTGTCAGAGGTTTAAAGAGACGACTTGAGACTCTTGCAAGAGCCGCATCCGAAAAGATAGTTTCTGAGGGTGAAAATGCGGTCTATACAGTAAAAAAGGAAGATCTGCAGGAAGTGCTCGGGAGAATGGTCTCACATCATGATAAAGCACAGGCTGATAATCCTGCCGGAGTGGTTACTGGTCTTGCATGGACACCTGTCGGCGGTGAGATATTATTTATTGAAGCCACCAATATGCCCGGAAACGGAGAAGTCATACTGACTGGTAAGCTGGGAGATGTCATGAAGGAGTCAGCTCGTATCTCTCTGAGCTTGCTCAAGTCAAGACTGCCGCTTGATGCCATAAACTTTAAGGAAAGAGATCTGCACATACATGTGCCTTCCGGTGCAGTTCCAAAAGATGGTCCGTCAGCCGGCATAGCGTTATTTACCGCGCTTGCTTCACTGATCACAGGGAAAAAGGTCGATGCGGCACTCGCCATGACTGGTGAGATCACGCTGCGCGGAGCTGTGCTGCCAATCGGCGGCTTAAAAGAGAAGCTGCTGGGTGCTCAGCGCGCCGGAATCAAAAAAGTCCTGATACCAAAAGAAAATGAAATTGATCTAAAGGAAGTACCGGATGAAGTGAAGAATGAAATCACTATTATAGCAGTAGAAACTGTCGAGGATGTACTTCGTGAAGCACTCGGAATCTCGCTGCCAAGAATCGAGAACCTGTTCAAGCAGCCTTTTTTTGGAAAATTTGCGGTGTAAGACCGTTCGATTGGTTTTTTTGACGATTTTTTGACCACAGATGAATATAATAAACAAAGATATGATAGAATAACAATAGTAGTCTGAATAGGATTACTATTGTTTTTATTTTACCGTAAGATAAAGTACATACCATATATGAAACACTCATAATAAAGCCATAATAACAGAATGGAGACAACAATGAAGATAAACATAGAACGGCTGATGAAAAATGTCAATGAGCTTTCCAAGATAGGGAAAAATGCGAACGGCGGAATCGACCGGAGCTTAAGCAGTGAAGAGGATCATCAGTCCAGGGAATGGATCAAGGCTTACTGGGATAAGAATCTTGGAAAGAAGGTAAAAACAGATGCAATCGCCAATCTTTGGATTCACAAGGAAGGCAGAGAGGCACTTTCACCCATTGTGTTCGGATCACATAATGATTCAGTACCAAACGGCGGTGCATTTGACGGGGCACTCGGTGTACTGGCAGCCACAGAGATTCTGGAAACAATAGAAGAAAATGGAGTTATGACGAGACATCCTTTGGCAGTTGTTTCATTTACCGGAGAAGAACCCAACCCATATAACATTTCAACGCTTGGATCCAGGGTACTGTCGGGACGCTTGACAAAGGAAGGTCTTCGTAAGCTTTACCACAAAAAGGATGGTTCACCTCTCTCTGACTGCATCAGCAGACTCGGCGGTGATATTGAAAAAGCAGACGAAATACTGATCAGAGAAAATGATGCAGCTGCTTTTATTGAACTGCACATAGAACAGGGACAAAGACTTGAGAAAATGATGCAGCCATCTGCTGCTGTATCATGTATCACCGGTATTTACAGAGAAAGAATTACCCTGCAGGGAGAGGCGAACCATGGCGGTACGACCAATATGCCTGACAGAAATGATGCGCTTCTGGCAGCCTGTGAGTTAAATCTTGCATTTGAAAAGCTTGTGAAAAAGATAGGTGATCCTGAAGTTGTAGGGACTATAGGACAGCTGGAGGTATGGCCCAATGAAGTGAGTATTGTTCCAGGAACCGTTATACTGATGCTGGAGATCAGGACCTGCAAAGAGGAGATCAAAGAACTGATCGTTCGAGATCTGACTGTCCTTGCAGCCGAAATAGAAAGCAGCAGAGGAGTCAGTATCCTGCGTGAAGTGAACCTTGATCAGCCAGCCATGCCAATGGATGATACGGTTCTTAGGGCAGTGAAAGCAGGTATCAGCATCGTCAGTAACAGAGCAGCAGCGCTGAGAGAAATAAATCCAGAAACAGATAATAAGACTAAAGCAGATAATAAGACTAAAGCAGATAATAAGACTAAAGCAGATAATAAGACAGAAACAGATAATATGTCAGAAGCAGATTCGAAGGTGCCTGTACTGGTCAGCATGGCAGGGCATGATGCTGCGAACATGCAGCGGGTGACTAAAGCAGGTATGATCTTTGTAAAAAGCATCGCAGGTATGAGCCACTGTCCGCAGGAGCTTTCCCTTGCAGAAGATATTGAAATGACTGTCAATGCCATGCTAGAAGCTATACTGATCTTAGATCAAAAACTTGATTAAGATATATCATCTTTAATATGCGCAAAAATCAGTGCAGGAATGAGGAAAAATATGAAGAGATTGATAATGCCGCAGTTCGTTTATACAGGCGGAACATTTTTTAAAGAGTATGCTGTTCTTACAGAAGACGACCGCATTGAAGAAGTCGGGCCGGCAGGTACATTAAAAACGCAGTACCCGGATGCAGTGGATGATTACTGGGAAAATCTGATTCTTGTGCCTGGAACTGTAAATATTCATAATCACTGTTTTCAGTCATTGCTTCGTGGAATTGCCTGTGACAGGCCGTTCCTTGAATGGAGAGACAAAGCGCTCTATGCTTATTCCAATAAGTTTACAAGAGATCATATCTACCAAGGCGCTGTTTTTGCTTTTTCAGAAATGATGCGGCATGGAGTAACAACAGTATGTGATTTCTTTTATCTGCATCATTTTGGTGTAGAAAGCGATGAGATTATTATACAGGCAGCAAAGGATGTCGGAATCAGGCTCGTCATTGCAAGAACAATGTATGACTGGACCGGCGCTCCCAAAGGATATGTCGAAACGGTTGCTCAGGCTGTAGATAACGTCAGAGCGATCCAGAAAAAGTACAACGGAAAAGATGATATGGTCAGGATCATACCGGCACCGCACAGTCTTCATGCAGCAAGTCCGGAAATGATTCAGGCAGGGCATGAACTGGCAAAGGAAGCTGGAACAGGCTTCCATATTCATATCGCAGAAGAAAAATTTCAGGTGGAGGATGCTAAAAAGAGATTCGGCGGGCTGACACATCTTGAAATACTTGACAGTCTTGGCGTTGTAGATGAGACGCTTACCATAGTGCATGGGGTGTGGCTCAAAAAGTCAGAAATCGAAATGCTTGGAGCAAGAAAGGGTAATCTTGCGTATTGCCCGTCCAGCAATATGTTCCTGGCTGACGGAATCACAGACCTGCCTGCCATGCTGAAGAATCATGTTACCATCGGGCTTGGCAGTGACGGAGCCTGCAGCAACAACCGTAACAGCGTATTTGAAGAAATGCGTATGGCAGCGTTGTTACAGAAAGCCAATACCTGTGATGCCATGTGCGTAAACTATATGGATGTATTTTCTATGGGAACCGAAAACGGAGGCAGGATCCTTTCACTTCCGATCGGGAAAATAGAAAAAGGGTATAAAGCAGATTTTGTAGGAATTACAACAGAAGATATGTCAATGCAGCCAGTATCTGCATCCCTGGAGCAGCTGCTTCCAAACATTGTTTATTCCATGCAGCCATCTGCCATCAGAAAAGTTATGGTAAATGGAAAACTCACCGTAAATTACGGTAAGAACCTAACTGTAACAGAAGAAGAAGTACTGGATGCAGTAAAACGGGTCATGCGTGAACTGGAAGCTGAATAAATCCTGCACAATATGAAAGGAGAAAGATATGTTCATTATTAATATAGCTCAGATTGCTACTCCAATCGGAAACAAGGCACATAAGGGCAAAAAAATGCAGGAGCTGTCACTGCTGCAGGATGCCTTTATCAGGATAGAGGATGGACTCATCATTGAAATCGGAAAGATGAGTGAGCTTTCAGGTCAGGAAGTGTATCAGGGAGAAGTAATTGATGCACAGAATCTCTGTGCAGTACCTGGGTTCATTGACTCCCATACACATTTTATATTCGGCGGATATCGGGCAGAGGAATTCGTGAGCCGCCTGCAGGGTGCTTCCTATATGGATATCATGAAGATGGGAGGGGGAATCATGGCAAGCGTAAACGCGACCAGAAACACACCCCTTAAAGAACTCATAACATCAGGTCATACAAGACTTTCCAGGATGCTCAGGCAGGGTGTCACAACAGTTGAGGGAAAGAGCGGGTATGGACTTGAGCTGGAGACAGAATGCAGGCAGCTTGAAGCTATGAAAGAATTGAATAAATTCCACCCCATTGACATAATCCCGACCTTTATGGGTGCCCATGCCCTGCCGCCGGAATACAAAGGAAGAGAAACAGAGTATATAACCTATCTTGCGGATAGTGTATTACCGGTGGTTGCCATGAATTCACTGGCAAAATACTGTGACGTTTTCTGTGAGGATGGAGTTTTTGATGTTGAAGCATCCAGAATGATGCTGGAGGCAGGAAAAAAGAACGGAATCAGACCACGCATCCATGCAGATGAGATCGTGACCTTTCATGGTGCCGAACTGGCAGTAGAAGTCGGTGCTGTTTCTGCCGACCATCTGCTGATGGTATCAGAGGAGGGCATCAGAAAACTGGCAGGCTCAGATACCATAGCGACCCTTCTCCCCTTAACAGCGTTTTCACTGAATAAGCCATATGCACCGGCTAGAAAAATGATTGATGAAGGATGTGCGATCGCTCTTGCCAGTGATATGAACCCAGGCAGCTGTTTTTCTGACTCCGTTGCCCTGATATTTGCACTTGCTGTTATTCAGATGAAAATGACGGCGGAAGAAGCTTTGACTGCCATGACCCTGAACGGTGCAGCAGCACTGGAACTGGCCGATATAACAGGATCCATAGAAGTAGGAAAGCAGGCAGACATTAACCTGTTAGCATATCCTGATTATCGGTTTTTAGTATATCATACAGCCAGCAATACTGTTGAGAAAGTGATCAAGAAAGGAAAACTGGTATACGATGACAAAGCTTGTGATGTATGATGATTTTACGACTACTTCCTGGGCAGGAGGCACCACAACGGAATTATTAATATATCCTGAGGATGCCGTGTATAAGGAACTGAACTTTTGCTTCAGACTGAGCACTGCAACTGTGAACATAGAAAACGGAATATTTACCTGTCTGCCGGGAATTGAACGAAAACTATTGCTTCTGGAAGGCAGTATATTGCTGACCTTTGATGGCAAAACACAGGACAAATGGATGAAGCAAGGAGATATGGCTCACTTTTTTGGAGATACGAAAACTGTATCGGCAGGAACTGGCAGAGACTTCAATCTGATGATGTCAAAGGGGACAAAAGGAGATGTATCCCTGATTACGCTGTTGTCAGAGGAAAAAGAAGATTATGCGGATTATATTACAAAAGATGAAGACCCAGAAGAAAAATCCATGGAAAGCGGATACTGTGCGGCGGTTTATGTGACCGAGGGAACAGTCTGTTTCCATACAGGAGAGGAAAAAATAACGCTGAAAAAAGGACAGCTGGGTGTACTTATGACAGATACATCCCAGCAGGTAATCGGATATTGTATACAAAACGAAGCCAAAGAAAAAGCGAGCTTTGTTAAAATCAAAATATTCTGGAAATATTAAATAAAGATTTAATATTTAGTAATA
>QKDK01000082.1 GCA_003252135.1 Clostridia bacterium | reverse complement strand
TTTCTTTCCGCTCTTCTTCCATGATAACAAGAATCATCTCTTCTGTACTTTGTTCCTTGCCCTGTTCGAATTCATATATGGTGTAAGGATCTTTGATGGTCTTTTTCCCAATGACCAGATAAGCACACTGAAGGTCTTCACTTGAAAAACGTTCTTTTAGCTGCATATATAGCTGTTCCTCTGTCTGTAGGACCGCCGGCGAAATTACAAATGCGTATGGTATGTCCTGAATCTTCATGACCTGCATAGTTTCCTTCATATACATCCCCTCATCCATTCTCATAAAATATATAGAGTATTTCTGATATTGAGTATAGCAAAACAATCCCCAAATGAAAAGAAAAACAGCACTGCATTTGCAGTGCTGTTTCTTTTCATTCTTTTTCGATGCTATTTAGCTCTTTTTCCTGATTTCTTAAGTACGATTCCACCGCTGACTGCAAGTGCTGCGCCTAAGAGATACAGCAGAGTAACAGATGCTGTTCCGGTCTGTGGAAGTGTATCAGCGGAGCCCTGAGGAGTTGCATCTTCTTCAACAATCAGTACCGGTTCAACTGTCGGTGTTGCGGTCGGTGCTTCTGTAATAACAACCGGTGCTTCCGGTGTCTGATCCTCTATTATAACAATCGGCTCTGGTGTTGCAGTAGCTTCAGGTGTTGCTGTTGGTTCCGGTGTTGCTGTAGGTTCAGGTGTAGCGGTCGGTTCTGGTGTCTGAGTAGGTACAGGAGTAACTGTAGGAACAATGATCTGATGAGGATCATATAATGCTGTTACGACAAGATCTTCCGAAACATTTGTAAATACTGTATCCCAGCCTGCAAAAGTATAGGTGAATGAACTGTCCGCAGTTCTTTCAGGATCTGAAGGTGCTGTAGCATCTCCTCCAGGTACAACCTGCTCGGTAAATAATATTGTTCCGTCCCAGTTCTTAAAAGTTACCGTGTAATAAAGCACTACATCTTCGCTGGTAAATGTCGGATAAATATCAAGTGCCTGTGTTACTTTATTAAATTCTTTATCCCAGCCTGCAAAGAAGTAATCGGTTCTGATGTTGCCATTTGTTACAGAATCTTTTGTCGGAGCCGGAGTTGGTTCAACTGCTGATTCTCCGTGGATAACAGACTGTGTATCACCGATCTGTACGTTATTTGCATCAAAGAATCTGACATCATATCGTTTTGTTGTTACGACCAGAGTTTTGGTGAATACCTTATCACTGGTAAGCGGTGCTGTTACATCTCCGTCCCAGTTATCACTAAGGCTTGTATTGTATTTATCAGCCAGGTACTGCGGCGGTATAGTTACAGTAGGAACAGCGCCAAGTACTGATCCGCTGACTACTGTTTCTGTTCCGACTACTGTACTGCTGAGTACACCGTCTATATCGGAATCAAGTTTGTATGTAGCCGTAAATGTATTATCATATTTATAGATCAATACATAAGTTACATCTGCGGTAACTTTAACTTCGCTTCCCAAAGGCCAGCTGTCTGTTATCAGGCTGTTGAAGACTGCGCCTGAAACCGCTTCTGCAGCCGGTGCTGACGGTATGACTACTGTTGTGCTGTATGGAACTGTACCGGTCGCAAGAACATCTGTTGCTCCTGTATTTCCATTATTTACTGTACTAAAGGTATATGTTACGGTTACAAGCTTATAATCTGCAAGTACAAATACGGTTGGTGCATTGTTATTGCTGAATGTGTAGACTCCCGACACAGGTGTGAGAACTGACTGTCCGAGTGTAACAACAGGGCTTTGATAATGATCATAGGAGGATAGTGTAAAATCTACAGGATCACCATAGAACTGATATCCTGTGATAGGTGCCGGAGATGGCGATGCACTGCCATCCGGAAAACTCTCGAAGCTGTAGCCTACGGTGTATTGATAAGCCGGGATATTAACGGTCGGATCTGTAAATGAAAAGCTCTTGGCACCATTCTGTGTATAAGATAATACGGCACCGTTATTTGTCGGAACATTTACGATATATCCGTTGGAGAAAGTAAATCCATCAGCAACAAGCTGACTGGCAGTCTCGTTCAGAGCTATCTTATAACTTATGGTAAATGCTCCTGATGTAGCTCCGTTAAAGGATACTTTTACTTTATTATTGCTTGTATCAAGCGTAAATGCTGTATAATCAGCTGTACCCTTCTTCACTGTCAGGGATCCGTCAACATACGTGAAGTAAGATGGTATCACGTCTTCGAGCACTACATTGGATGCGCTTATTGTTGCCGGTATGCCTGCCATTATAGTATCGTAGAATTTATTGATTGCAACAACTGAATTGTCAGCAACAACATATTCTGATGTGTTTGCTGTAGCGATACCTTCCATAATCGCATTAGCAATTGTATGATAATCCGTTTCTCCATTATTTCTATTGTAGAAATTTGCCGTAAAGATTTTAACGTTTCCGGCTTTAATCAAAGCTGCTTCTGACAGTGTAGGTAATCCATTATCTGTTACCCAATTTCCGCCGATTGAATAGGAAGCACTGCCTAATAAATAGTTCTGTCCATTACCTTTTGTATTTCCATAATTAAAGGATGTAATCAAATTGCTGACTGTGCTGTACCCGGTACCCAAAAAGCTGTGCGTCGGAACACCATATGATATCAGGATAATGATCTTGTTACTTGCTGTGCTCGAATCAAGAAGCGTCTCTGCAGTATGCAGACCAGCCTGAATGTTTGCACCATCTGTATTAGAATTTGGATCTTGTTGTATCCCATTAATGCTGCTCTTCAGGGCATTAGCCTGACTTGCTCCTGCCAGACTTGCCACAACAGTAGCACTTTTTGAAAACGATACAACACCGATGTTCACATAATCTTTATAAGCTGCTGTTTTGTTGTCATTAAAGACAGTATCTATAAAATTATTAGCAGCTTTTCTCATATTATCAAGTCTTGAGTGTCCAGTCATCGGATCTGATGCATCAAGCACAAGAATAATATCTGTCTGCTGGTTCACAGTGAGATCTTCAAGATTAAAATTAAATGTAACAGTTGCTGATTTCCCGTCACTCTCCAGAACCGCTGTTTTTGATGCCTGTGTAAGTCCGGACGGTAAAACGGAAGCCTCAGCCGTCGTTATTCCAGCCACATTACCGAACATCATCGATACTACCAGTACCAGGCTAAGAAATCCAGCCATAAATTCTTTTCTTCTACCTCTCATATTTGAGTCCTCATTTCTGCGTTGTTCTTTAGTGTCTGCCAATGCATAAGCAACGCACTTATCATTTGGCTGATTGAAATACTTCCTTTGACTTTCATACGTCCCTTGTAAGCAATTAATATCTGCTTTCTATGTAACCTTTCGAATTTTAATATCTTGTTCTGTTTCGTCTGTTTCATACAGGTCAATACTTTTGACTTTTACGCTGTCTAAAAGATGTATCAGCTCCAGAACGCTTCGAAAATTTTCTGTTTTATTCTGTTCCATCCATCTGACGGTTCCCTGCCAGCTGGCATTCTGTCTGAACATGACTCTCAGTGTAAATGTTGCCAGTTTTCCGTTTTCGCTGCTTACCTTTTTTGCTGCCTGATGAATGATCTTCTGATCATTCTGAACAAATTCTCTTAATTCAACACTGTTCTGCGGATAATCAAGATCATCATATATATCTTCTAGTATCTCTATCAGCTCAAGTAAGCTTCGAAAGTTCTTTCCTTCTTTTCTGCCTGATACACCTTTCCAGCCTTTTTCATTCGCTTCGTCAAAATAAGTATGATATATTCGACCTGATATCTGAAAGTTGCTATTTTCATCTATGCACACCAGACTTGTACACATATTCATTCTTATACGACCAGCGGCTGCTAATGACATCTTATCACCACCTTATACTTTTCATCTTTATGTCACAATTCTAACACGCAATAGATACATTTCGGATATATTTTGGCATATATATTTTTATTTAGTATCTTTTATGTAATTAATTTGACACTTATAGATATCAAGTGTATTAATTTGTAATTTATTTGGATTAATTTGTATTTGTGCACACAAAAACAGCAACTTTATTCAAAAAGTTGCTGTTTCATGTATATTTTCCACTATTTAGCTTTTTTTGCACCGGTTTCCATATCCAAATAAAATATTTCGGCTGCTAATACAATTTCTTTTTCCTTATAAAAATCTGAAATACGATCAGAACCATGATACATAACAATACCACTCCGGGATACCCGTATTTCCATGAAAGCTCAGGCATGTCCTTAAAATTCATTCCGTACCATCCAACGATCAGGGTCAGCGGAAGAAAGATGACAGTGACAAGTGTGAAGACCTTCATTGTCTTATTCAGGCTGTAGTTTAAAGAGGCATCCATTGCTTCGCGCAAATGTATCAGATTCTCGCTCAATGCCTGCGTGTTCAGGCTGAGCCTTTCTGCTTTGCTTGAAAATATTCTGAAATAACGCAGTCCCTCTACGTCAAAAAGCTCATTTTCATTCTCTTCCAGCTCTTCTCCTATGTCCAGTAAGTGTTCATAATATATCTTCTGCATGGACAATGTGTTCCGCAGCTTTATGATCTCCTTGTTCAGGTTCAAATCGATCTGCCCTTCCAGAAGGCTTTTTTCCATTATAATAATTGAATTTTCAATATCTTCAAGCACTTTATTGCCATTTAGTAATAATCTGTCGAGAACGCCGTAAATGATCTTTTCTATGGAAGCATTCTGCCTGTATTTATTAATAACTGCCTCAAAAAGCTCATAGCAGCTGTTGTCCTCATCGATCAGCTTTATAAGCAGAAAAAAGTTCTTTCTTATGATAAAAGCAATTCTGTCCTTTGGCGCATTAACATCCTTGACATTGACAATATTAATGATGCCAAAGCTGAAATACTCATAGGTGTCAATACTCGTTCGAAAATGCGTCTGATCTGCAAGCAGCTCATTCAGAACAGCCTGATTAATTCCAAGCTCATCAAAGCTCTTTTCCAGCTCTTCCATTGTAATATAACCCACCAGAGGTTCCTTTGGGGCAATATGCTGTATAGCTACTTTTTGTATCTCTTTCCCTGAAATTTTATAATACAAAAAAGCACCTCCTTTTTTATGTAACCGGGTAATCTTTTTTTATGATCTCATCCTCCTGCCTGCAATGACAACGGCTCAGCAGCTCTGACGCCGGAATCATGCACAGACAAAAGATAAGCAGATAATATGGAAACAATCCTGCATTTATATATTGGGCAGCCAGTCCGAACAGCGGTGGTACCAGCGCATACGCTATGTATGCAAATGCCATCTGCATTCCCATGATAGCCTGTGAGTATTTTCTTCCAAAGTGTTCCGGAGTTTCATGCAGCATGGCCGGAAAAATTGGTGCACATCCGACACCGATCAGCATGAATGCAAGGCCAGTTATTAATGATGGTACAGGTAAGAACAGCAGGATGATCCCTGACAGTATCCCTGCCTGGCCTATTCGGATCATGTTCTTATTCTTTACCCTGATGGTAAGCAGCCCACTCGCAAACCGGCCGAGTGTTATGCCAAAATAGTACGCTGAGATCCACTTTGCTGCAGTCTCTGCTGTAAAACCCTTTGCCAGCACAAGAAAACTGCTTCCCCAGAGTCCTGCCGTTGCTTCCACAGCGCAATAACAGAAGAATGCCGAAAGTGCAGGTCTTGCTCCTTTCATGGTAAGAAGTTTTGAGAACTTAAGGGGGGCATAGGTTTCTTCTGACTCTCCTCCCTGTTGCTTTTCCTCATTATCAAGGCGCTTCCATAAGGGCAGTGACAGGAATAGTATTACCACAAGTATGAACTGCAGAATCGCTAATGTCCGGCAGCCCAGACGCCAGCTTTCTCCTTTATTAAGAAAATATGCCGTGATCATGGGTCCGATGGTTGCACCAAGTCCCCAGAAACAATGCAGCCAGTTCATATGTCTAGCTTTAAAATGCAATGCAACGTAATTATTCAGTGCGGCATCTACTGATCCGGCACCTATCCCAAGCGGTACCGCAAAGATGATCAGCCAGAAGAAGCTGCCAGAGAAGGAGTACCCGAGAAGAGCCGCTGCAGTTGAAAGCACGCAGAATGCAGTTACTTTTCCGGTCTTAAATCTTCGTATCAGACGCTCACTGAAAATACTGGAAATAATTGTTCCGCAGGTTACTGTTACAGAAACAAACCCCTGATATGCAAGTGGAACGTTAAGGTCCTGATGCGCTACCGGCCATATCGTCCCAAGCATAGAATCCGGTAGTCCCAGACTGATAAAAGCAAGGTAAATAATAAGAAGTAATAAAGTTACCATAAAATCTCCATTCAATATCCCCGTAAGTATCACCAGGGTCATAATACCTTCTGATCCAAACATCATTAATACGCATATTTAAATCTATTCATGACTATACCATAAATTTGGAGGAAAAACCATACAGCTGTATCTTTTTTATTGCTATCTCACGCATGACGTAATATAATTAATACAACACGCAATGTGTTGTATTCATACATATTTGTGACTTTTTATTATTTTGTTCACGTTTATGTTTTGTCGGTTCAAGCCATTCCCGTATTACTTAAATCATGTGTTACCTTTCACACAGAAATGAGGTTACCTATGAAAAATGTTATTGAGCTAAAAAACCTGACGAAGTTTTATGGAAAAGCAAGGGGAATTATTGATGTTAGTTTTTCGGTTCAGGAGGGTGAGATATTCGGCTTTATCGGCCCGAATGGCGCCGGAAAATCCACGACCATAAGAACTATGCTGGGTCTGATCCATAAGACCAGTGGTTTTGCTTCCATTTTTGGGATGGACTGTGAAAATGAAGGTCATATCATTCGTAAAGATATTGGATATCTCCCTTCCGAAGTCTTTTATTATGATGACATGAAAGTCATTGACCTGTTAAAGTACTCAGCCAGTTTTTACGGGAAAGTCGATATGGATAGAATCCGTTCTCTTTCATTCATTCTTGACCTTGATCTGAACAGAAAAATTGATGACCTGAGCTATGGCAACAAGAAAAAAGTTGGCATTGTACAGGGACTTATTCACAACCCAAAGCTCATCATCCTCGATGAACCAACGAGCGGTCTTGATCCTCTCATGCAGCAGAAATTCTTTGAATTAATGCAGGAAGAAAACAAAAAGGGAGCCACAATCCTTTTTTCATCCCATATTCTTTCGGAAGTGCAGAAGCTTTGTTCCAGAGTATGCATAATTAAGGAAGGACGTGTGATAAAGGTTGAGAACATCAGCAATATGATCAACACGACCTATAAAAAGATACGTCTGAATTTTATTTCTGAAATCCCTGAGACTATGATACAACTCGACGGTGTCAGTGCTGTCAAAAAAAATCAGACAGAGCTCTCCTTCCTTTACAAGGGTGACATTAATGCGATCACACATCAGCTCTGTCGTTACGAACTTCAGAATGTACTCATCGAGGAACCGGATCTGGAAGAAATCTTCCTGCATTATTACAGCAAAGATGAACCAGTTCAGGATTCCGGACAGGAGCTGCCATGAATATAATAAAGCTAGAGTTAAAGCGATCTTTATCCTCGTTCTTAAGCTTCACGATAAGCATGATCGGCGTCTGCTATTTATTCTTTGGGCTGTTTCCGTCCTATGCAAAAGATGCCAGAATGCTTGAAGAAGTGCTGAGCAATTTCCCAGTTGAATTCAAAGCTGCTTTTGGCTTTGCTGATGTTGACCTGTCAACAATCAACGGATATCTGAGCTTTCTGATCGGATATGTTGTCCTTATTGGTGCTGTTTTCGCAATGAAGCTTGGAACCTCCATACCTTCGGAAGAATCCAGAATCAAAACAGTTGACTTTCTGTTTGCCAAACCGATCAGGCGCAGCACAATTCTGACATATAAACTGATCAGTATCGGTATACTGCTGCTGGTACAAAATCT
>QKDK01000083.1:1389-9306 GCA_003252135.1 Clostridia bacterium | reverse complement strand
GCCGATGACACAGATGTAGTAGTTCCTCTTTGAGGTGTCAAGTGTTTCAAGTGCTTCCAAAAAGGCTTGGATCCTGGCTGAATTCTTCAGCGTGTTGACGTAGATCAGAACATTTTCTTTCATATTGGAAGCCGGCACTGTTGAAATAGCGGAGGAATTATCAGTGCTTTCATCGGCTGAAAAACGATTGATCCGGGCAGGCTCTTCACCATTGACAAGGAAATTACAGATACGCTCTGCTGCATTAATATTATCGTATGTACAGCAGCGCTTTAAGAAAGCAGTATCGTCGTAATTCTTCGGTGCATTCAGTTCTGCGACAAGATCTTTGGCTGTCTTGACTTTAGGGAACGGCAGATCATTTAACTGCATATAAACACCGCGCTCATCAAAATAGCTGTCTTCGTCGTACACAAAAAGAATGATCTTTCTTCCTGAGTTGGCAAAATCATAGAATACACTGGAGTAATCTGTGATCAGACAATCGGCAAGATTTAAGAAGTCATAGGTCTCATATTCGGTCGGAAATGGTTTGATATGCCTGTATACGTGAAGATTGAAACCTGCACTTGCATACAGATGCATCTTGACATATAAAATCTGGTCATCTGTGAGCAGCTGGTCGATTTTATCAAAATATTTCGAAGTATCATCCCATTGCTGTGTATTCTGCTTGTCTGTCATCAGACCACGCCAGGTCGGCATGTAAACATACACTTTTTTATCTGTGAGACCAAGTTCTGTCTTTAATTCAGTTCGCCTTTTATCATTAAAGAAAATGCCGTTGCGCGGATACCCCTCCATCAGATACTCACCCTGGAATACATGTGTGAGCATATAGGCATCGGTCATCTTCTCCATCATATAATCATTTGGATAGACCAGATAATCCGCAAGAAGAAAGTTTCGCTGAACACCGCCGATCGCATAGACGCGGCCGGGAACATCGCGGCCCATGAGCTTGAGCGGAGTTCCGTGCCAGGTGTTTGTATAGATCTGATCATCCCGCTTTGTAAAACGTGCCGGGTATGCACTGTCATTGAACAGGTATTTTGCAGTCGCTAACGTCTTGTAATAAGCCTTTGAATCGTGCTTAATATATCTGATGCCGGAGGAAGCCAGATTATAGGTAGACAGCATGGCCCGTATCTTTTCTTTTGAATCATCCTGAACAACAAGAGCAACATTCATCTTCATGAGAAGCATCTGCTCAAGAATGCGGAACATATTGCCTGCAAGATCCTTACCGCCTTTTGATTCTATCATTACCAGCTTTTCTTTTAAAGGAGTGGAGCGCAGGTGATGGTAGTACCTTGAGGAAATGCATATTTCATCAATTCTGTGTTTATAGGAAAGAACAACGTTCTTCTTGCTGTTGATCTTGTTCTTGATCTTATTCATGATGCGTTTTTTGAGATTGATCACCCTTTTATATTGAAGCTGTATAGCATTTGGCATATAGATATACATTTTCATGAACAAGCGATTGGAGCGGTACAGATTGCCGATCCGTTCGCCAAGAGTATTCGTGCGGTAAACTCTGAGCCTTTTTTTCCAGTGAGGAAAATACTTTTCAAATACTGCGTACATCTCAGTACAGAACTGATACTGAAGCTTTTTTTCATCCATATAGGCATATTTGTTGACACGCAAAAGAAAACGTCTGGCGATAATATCAAAAAAGACGTCGGAGAAATGATCATAATAGCCTTGTTCTGTAAAGAAGGCAAAAACAGCTTCCATAACATGAGGAACGTCAAGGATCTTATCACCGTATTTTAATGTGATGTTACGATCCGGAATACAGTAATAATATAAAGGATTGGATATTGCTGTTATTTTTTTACAGTAGAATTTGTATACACATAAAAAGAGAACATCTTCTGTAAACCGAAAGCTTTCCGAGAACAGTATCTGATGCTCCATCAGGATAGAACGCCTGAATAATTTATCCCATATAAATTGTGTCGTATCTGAAAGCAGTGACGGAGACTGAAAGATATCCGTTCCGTAGGGCAGATTGTTCGGCGGTCTTCTTACATAACGCGGTTTGCTTTCCGTCATATAGACATCATAGCGGCCGCAGAATACAAGGTCAGATTCATTTTCCACGGCATCCTTATACATTTGACGCATCATATCCTTGTCAATCCAGTCATCGGCATCAACAAAGCCGATATATGTTCCACGGGCATTTTGTATGCCGTTGTTACGTGCAGCTGAAGCACCCTTATTCTTTTGATGAATCGCCACAAATTTCTCCGGAAAACGGTTCGCATACCCATCAATAATTTCTGCAGTTCTGTCAGAGGAGCCATCATCGACAACAATGATCTCGATGGATTTTAAAGTCTGCAGGAGCAGACTTACTATACACTTGTCAAGACAGCGTTCTGCATTATATGCCGGTACGATAACGCTTACATCATATGAGTTCATAAATTATTATCTCCATGTTTGAAATTATATTTCGGTTACAATATTACTCTATTCAGATATGCTTGTCAATGAAGCTGCATATAATTCAGAATACGGTCACTGTATGAAAAGCACCTTTGCCGGTGTAGTGAGACAGAGAACCGATTCTGATTGATAAATGGCATGAAAAAGAATAAAATAAAGATGTAACACAGAAAGATAAAATTGTAGCACAAATTGAAATGCAAATCAAAATGCAATTTGAAATACACGGCAGATGCATTCATAGTCAAATCAAAATACAGCTGAGCATGGAGTTCACGATGATATCAAAGGTAAGAAAAAGATACAGCTTTATTAAACAGATACTGGATAACGGGTATTATTTAAAAAAGACAGAGCACGGCGCAATAAAAAAGAATGTGGTTTTAGCGGAATCTAAATCAGGAGAGGATATCGCCGGGAACATCCTTTATCTTCTAAAGGAGCTGGAATGTCCGGCTTTTTGTGACTATAAGGTTTATCTGGCAGTGACACCGCAAAGCAGAGCACATGTTACAGATGTACTGGAAAAGTATGGTATCAAGCGAGTGAAACTGACAGCTTATAACGGCAGGAGTTACAGACGTCTGCTTGCAACAGCAGAATTTCTTGTGAATGACCTGATGTTCCCTTCCTGGTTCCTGAAAAGGGAGGAGCAGACATACCTCAATACAGGAGATGGCACTCCGTTCTTGTATACAGGAAAAGATGAGGAAGACAGGGCATATGCCATCGGAAATATGCAGATGAATCTGATCAATGCAGATTATATCCTGTTTTCAAGCGAATATGCAAAAAACATCACCTTTCAGGCATATATGCTGGAAAATATTTTTAAGGGGAAAGTAATCTGCGAGGGTGCTTTGCAAAACAGTGTTTTTTTCAGCAGGGAACGAGCTTTAGAGCTGCGTAGAGAGTTACACTGGGATAATAAACAGATCAGCATCTATATACCAGACGGTCACGATGCAGCGGATGAAATCAATGCTTTTGCTGCAAGCAAAGCATCTGACGATAATAAGGCAGCAGTTTTTGAAGAAGCTCTGGCCTGCATGTTTGATGCGCTGGACGATCTGCTGCGGGAGGATCAGATAGTTTATGTAAAGCTTCATAAAAGTGCAGAAGAGGCCTTTTCATTTGATGATTACAGGCATATTAAGTCATTGCCGGAGGATTACGATGTACATGACCTGTTAAATGCCTCCGATGTTTTTATCACAGATCATTCCAAGATGATTTTTGACTATATGAACCTTCATAAGAAAATCATTCTCTTTTCAACCAGCGAAGATGACTATATGAGGCAGAATAATACATATACAAAGCCTGCAGAATTGCCATTTCTCAGAGCTTTTAGCGCAAAGGAGCTGGCTGATGCCATACATAATGAAAAAACATATGCGGATGCTGATATCATTGAGAAATTCTGTTCATATGACCAGAAGGATTCTGCGGACAGGCTTGCGAGACATATATTGAAGAGAGAGAGCTGCTGTACGGAGATCGATTATTCAGACGGTACACGGCAAAAAAAAGAATGTGTGCTGATATATGGAGGAAATCTCAAAAAAAACGGGATAACTACTTCTCTTTTAAATCTTATGAGCTTACTGGACAAAGAGCATACAGACTATTATTTTACTTTCCATGAACACCTGATGAAGAAAACACCATCCTATCTTTCGCAGCTTCCAAAAGAAGCGTGCATACTGCCTGTCAGCGGCAGCATTGAGAATATGAATCTGAAAGAGCTGATTGCTTACAGGCTGTTCTTCAGGTATGGAAAAGATACAGAAGGTATTTTTAAGACAGTCAGAGGCATATATCAGAGAGAATACAGAAAAAGATTTGAAAAGGCTGGTTTTTCAAAGATTATTCATTTTACCGGATATGCACCGGACATTACCATGCTTTTTCTGACATCTTCTGCAAGAAAACTGATTTTTGCGCACAATCTGATCTATGAGGAGATAGCAGAAAAGGGCAATCAGCACCTACCGACATTACGGCACGCTTATCAGGAGTATGATAAAGTCGTTGCAGTAAGCCAGTCTGTTAAAGCATCACTGGTCAAAATCTGCCCAAACCAGGATAATGTTGTTATACTGGAGAATGCGCATGATGATAAGCGAGTGCGTGAAAAAGCAGATGAGCTGCTGAATTATGACAGCGAGACATTTTCAACGGTCAGCAGGGATGAACTGCAGAAGATTCTTGATTCTGATGATCTGAAATTTGTAACGATGGGTCGTTTTTCAGAAGAAAAGGGACATGGTAAGCTGATCGCTGCTTTTGCCAGGTTTCATGAAACACATAAGCTATGCAGGCTGATCATCATCGGCGGGTATGGTGAACTGTTCGAAAAGACGATGGCGGCTGCAAAAGAATCAGGCTGTGCAGAGGATATCATTATTATTCGATCCATCAGCAATCCGTTTCCTATTCTGAAAGCTTGCGATCTGTTTATATTATCATCGAACCGTGAATCTCTGGGACTTGTGGTTCTGGAAGCGGATACCCTTGGGGTGCCGGTCATAGCTACAGATATTGCGGGATCGGGTGAATTTATTAAAAAGCATGGAGGATATCTGGTGCCAAATTCTGAAGCCGGACTTGTTTTAGGAATGGAAGACTTTATTAACGGAAAAGTTCAGCCGATGAATATTTCCTTCAAGCAATACAATGAGGCAGTGGTCAGAGATTTTGAGACACTGGTAAGGGGAACTGGCGAATGAAGATCGGGATAATAACAATAAATTCAGCGCATAATTATGGATGTATGCTGCAGGCTTTTGCATTACAGCACTACCTGGAAAAGCAGGGAAATCAGGTTACCATAATCAACTACAGGATTCCTGCAATTGATAATGTATACAGACTGCAGACTGAGAAAGTCAGATTCTGCTCACCGGTATTGCAAAAGCTGTATACCGGCATCAGAAGCATAAAATTTCATCTGCAGCATAAAAGTTCGGTAAAAAAATACAGAAGATTTGAAGATTTTATCGCACATAGGCTGCATACGACCAGAGCATACACTTCTTTACAGGACATCAGAAACGAGCAGAATGGAAAGTATGACTGTCTGATCACAGGAAGTGATCAGGTATGGAACGGTGAAATAACCAGGGGATTGAAGCCGGTATATTTTCTTGCATTTGACACCATGAATACAAGGAAAATATCCTATGCCTCCAGTGTGGGCAAGCGGGAATTAAAAGATTATGAGAAAGCTTTTTTTGCAAAGTATCTGAATCAGTATCAGTATCTGTCTTGTAGGGAAGAATCGGCAAGAACATTGCTGCAGCCGCTGGTACATCAGAAGATGGAGGTTGTTCTTGATCCGACGTTTCTGCTGGACAGAAAGGATTATGATACCATAAAAAGGAAGACAAAAATATCAGACAGGTATATTTTGGTGCATATTGTCAATAGTGACAGCGCTGTAAGGCCTGTTGCCGCAAAACTGTCTGAACTTACCGGGTTGCCGATTATTCATAATCGGCCGATAAAGAAGTATAACAATGAACTACCGGGCTTTCACGGAGCCGGGCCATGCGAATTCATAAGTCTGATCGAAGGTGCAGAATATATTGTGACTAATTCGTTTCATGCTACTGCTTTTGCCATTATATATGAACGACCGTTTCTGACCATACCGCATCATAAGTATCCGGAGAGAATGAAACAACTGCTAAGGGTCACTGATCTGACAAATCATCTGATTGACTCCTGTGATGAGCTGACTACAGAAAAGCAATGTCAGGTCGAATATGAAAAAGTAAGGGAAAAATTGGAAAAAGAGAAAAAGAAGTCGATTGATTATCTGGAGCACGCAATGAAAGAATAACAGATAAAGGGATTACAAATGAAGGGATAACAGATGAAAGAAATTAAAAAAGAGATATGTAAAAAGGATAAAATAAAAAGAGTGATCTGGATCCTTGCGTTTTGCTTTGCCATTACCGGATGGGCTTTTTCAGGTAAAAGCACGCTTGCTGCCGAGCGGACAGAACTTCTGCTGACAGCACCTGCGGGAGCTGATGCTGCTGCGATCCAGAATCTTCTTACTATGAACAAGAACGGACAATACAATCTGACGGTTGTCCTGCCCGCCGGTGAGTATCACCTGACCAAAGGGCTTACAGTCTATTCCAATACAACAATACGGGCGGAGGAGGGTTCCTATTTTATTAAGGAATTTGACTATACTCCGTTTATCGCGAATGACACTACGAATGATCCCGGCGGTTACGATGCCAGTGAGAACATTACTGTGATCGGCGGGGTATGGAATGCCAATCAGGAGGCTTATCATATACAGGGAATCGAATGCTTTCGATTCATTCATGCAAAAAATATTACAGTTCAGGATGCGGAGATCATGAATGTGCCGGAAGGCAGCCATCTGATAACACTGGCAGGAGTAGATACAGCACTGGTCGAAAATAATGTGCTGCATGGTTATACCGGTGAGATGGGAAAGGAAGCAATCCATCTTGATATTGTTCATGATGAGACCATGGTGCCCGGAACCGATAATTATGATGATACTGCCTGCAGAAACATTACCATCCAGAACAATGAGGTCTATGATTTTCCAAGAGGGATCGGCTCTCATTCAGCCGTAGACGGCGTATTTCATGATACAATACTGATTGCCGGTAACAATATTCATGATGTCAGTGATACTGCGATCAGGATCTTTTGCTACAAGAATACGACCATCAGTCAGAATGTCATAAAAAATGCCGGAATCGGAGTCCGTGTCTATACCGATCTCGACGGAGCAAATTATAAGGAATCCTTGCAGGAAAACAGCGGAACAGGCGCACTGGAAGATTACAACATACTGATTGACGATAATACTATTACGGATCTGACGGACATTGAGCTGGGAGGGTATGGCATATCGGTAACAGGCAGCAGCAATCGTTCACTGCAAGGCATAACGATTACAAACAATTTGGTAAAAAGAGTAAATAATGCAAACGCATTCGGAATACGTGTCACGTTTTGTACAGGGGCAGTGGTAACCGGAAATACGATTGCGGGCTCTGACTATGGCGGCATGATCCTTCTGGACAGCAGTACCTGTACAGTGAAATCAAATCTCATTTCCTATACAGAGAGTTATGGTATATATATGGAAAGGACTGTAAACAGTATCTTTGCAAAGAATAAAATCTGGAGCGTCAGGAATTCGGCGATCTATTTGAATTTTGCAAGCAACGGCTGTACGCTCTCATACAATACGATCAGTAAAGCAGGATATAACGGCAGCGGTGACGGAATCGGAATGAACAGGACCGGTTCGGTGACACTGTATAAGAATACAATAAAATATCCTGTGAAGAACGGTATTGCCCTGTATAACGAATGCACTGCCAATAAGATCGTCGCTAACTATATCTTATCTTCAGGGCAAAATTCCATCGTATTGTATAACAGCAGTGA
>QKDK01000083.1:0-1384 GCA_003252135.1 Clostridia bacterium | reverse complement strand
AGATCAAGTCCAATGTCATAACTGCACCGGGGAAGAATGGCATTGCCATCTACAACAGCAGCCTTTCAAATACCATTGCCTACAATAAAATATCCAAGCCGGCAGAAAATGGAATTGCAGTTTATCTTGGCAGCAATAATGCTTATATACTTGAAAATACTGTGACTGCGAGCAGCATGAGAGGTATTTTTATCTATAAAGCAGATAAGGCGAAGATCGTGAATAACACAATTTCGGAAAGCACAAACAATGCGATCCATGTCGGAACATCTGCAGATACTTATGTTGACGGAAATATATTTGTGAACAACCTGTCGTACAGAATCATGATCACCTCAGACTGTACAGGATGCAATGTTAAAACATTGAAGTAAAAAGCTGCTTGGATCAGGACACGAGAACGGCAGACAGCGGTCAGCAGGTGATAAAAGAAAGCACTTTGCAACAAACCATTTGACAAAATCAAATTCTCTGCATATGATAAAGAAAAGAAGAAAAGAAAAGCTATGAACGGAAGAGTACCTTTTTGTATGATAACAGAGACGGAGTGTCACCGGCTGAAAGCACTCCATATCAGAAGGAAAGCGAAGTGCATCCGGGAGCTGATTCTGCGATATGTAGCAGAGTTCGGGTTACAGCCGTTATCATGTACCAAAGATTCCTGTTTACAGGAAATAAGAGTGGAACCGCGGATAGAATCTGCCTCTTTACGGAGGCGGATTTTTTTTATTGGAAGGTATCTCTATTTCGAATCTGTATATTTCATAGATCTTTTTTTCTTTCTAAGATAAGGAAAGTGAGGATAAGCGTATGGGTATAATTCGATATATTAAAGAAGAGATGAAGGTCATCATGGAACGGGATGCCGCGATAAAGACACCCTTCGAGGTTTTTCTGTATCCTAGTTTCAAGGCGATTTTACGTCACAGGGTGGCACACTGGATGTTCCAGCACAAGATGTATTTTCTCGCCAGATGGTATTCCCAGAGAACAGTCAGAAAGACCGGAATAGAGATTCATCCCGGGGCGACCATAGGAAAGGGACTATTCATTGATCATGGTTCAGGTGTTATCATCGGAGAAACAACGATCATCGGAGACAATGTTACCATGTATCAGGGGGTGACGTTGGGCGGCACCGGCAAGGAACACGGAAAGAGACATCCTACCATTGAAGATAATGTTATGATCAGTGCAGGCGCAAAAGTGCTTGGTTCATTTACGGTCGGTGCAAATTCAAAGATCGGAGCAGGAACGGTGGTGCTAAAAGAAGTTCCCAGAAATTCAACGGTCGTCGGTGTTCTGGGGCGTGTTGTTAAACGGGATAATGTAAAGCTGCCGTGTGAAGAGCTGGATCAGGTACATCTGCCGGATCCTGTACAGA
>QKDK01000021.1 GCA_003252135.1 Clostridia bacterium | reverse complement strand
GGCAGGTGAAGCCTGTTATGACCTGGAAGAAATCACTTCCGATGAAGTTGTTATGGCAATGAAAGAAACAGCAGAACATGCAGTTCCCATGCCTAATGTACCGGAGATGGATGTTATGTGGACAGTTGTCGGTAATCTTCTGACAGATGTAAATATGAGCGGAAAGGACATTGAAATCAGTGCAAAAGAAGCACAGAAAGAGGCATTACAGCTGATTGAGAACATGCAGTAGAACCAAGGAAATTTACCTGTAATAACATCGCTCTGTAAAAATGCGGAATTGGGGTCAGACAATGAAGAAGAACAGTATATCAGAGAAAAGAAAAAGAAGAACTGTATGGGTTTCCTATCTGTGGTCCATGCCATCCCTGCTATTGATTTTGCTTATAGTAATTTTCCCTATTTTCTATACAGGATACATTTCTTTTACTAATATGAATGTCTATCACTGGACGGATTATACGTTCCATGGTCTTGAAAACTATAAGGATGCACTTCTGGTTCTGGATAACGGGTTTGTTGCAGCACTCTTGCTCACAATACTATGGACAGCTGTAAACATGGTGCTCCAGCTGATTATTGCCTATGTGCTTGCAAGTCTTTTGAATATCAGAGATCTAAAGCTTCGTAATCTGTATAAGACATTGTTGATTTTTCCATGGGCTATGCCAGGATATGTATCCATTCTTTTATGGAAGACCGGAATGTTCAATTCACAGTTCGGATTGCTGAATCAATGGCTTGTCAGGTTCGGCTTTGAGCCGGTCAGGTGGCTGGCAGGTGATGTCATTGCGTTTGCTTGCTGTACAGTGGTGAACCTGTGGCTTGCGCTCCCGTTTATGATTACAATCATTGACGGTGCGTTACACAGTATTGATCAGAGTTTTTACGAAAGTGCAAGGCTTGAGGGAGCAGGATGGTTCAAAAGTACTTATTACATTACTGTTCCGATGATCAAGTCTATCATAACGCCAGCCATTGTCATTACTGCATTTACGACCTTCAAGCAATTTGATGTTATCTACCTGCTGACGCAGCAGGTCGGTGCCAAGACAGGTGCAGATATTCATACGATTCTGACATATGCTTATGAAAAGGCATTCATAACAAATAATTACGGCTACAGCTCGGCGATTTCAATCATTATATTTATATTGCTGATCGGATTTTCCATGCTGATAAATCAGCGAAGCAATAAAACAGGAGGAGAGGGATGAAACGAAGATATAAAAAAATACTGATTCTGACGGCAGTGAATCTCTTCTTTGTTTCCTTATGTATAATTATTCTGATACCGATCCTCTATGCACTGTCTGTTTCACTGAATGAAGAGAATAGTCTGCTCAGTACTGATTTTTCTTTCATTCCCAGGCATTTCACATTCATGAATTACAAAGCAGTGTTTGTTGAAGAACCTATTCTTGTATGGTTCAAAAACAGTAGTATTCTGGCTGTAATCACACTTTTTGTGTCATTGGGTGCCGGAATTCCTGCAGCATATATATTTTCAAGGAAAAGATTCCCGGGCAGAAAGCTCATATTACAGCTGCTTGTCCTTTTATATGCTTTTCCGTCGCTTCTGTCCATGATAGCTTTATATAAGCTCCTAAGTCCGATGGGACTGATCAACACAAAACTTGGACTGATCATTGTTTACACAGGGACAATGGCTGTCTTTGCATTATGGAACATGAAAGGATACTTTGACACAATACCAAGAGAAATTGAAGAGGCCGCCATGATTGATGGTACATCCTCAGTTCAGCTGGTTCTTCGGGTTGTTCTTCCTCTTGCAAAACCAACTATTGTAGTCACAGCAATGATGGTGTTGATTTTTGTCTGGAATGAGTATATTTTCGCAATTAATTTTATGATGGGATCTGATACATACACGCTGGCAGCAGGTCTGTATTCTCTTCAGGCGACCGAGATGAGCGGCAGCTGGCCGGTCTTCTCTGCTGCTGCTATAGTAGTATCAATACCTATACTGGTCATATTTTTTGCACTACAAAGATATATGACTGCCGGTCTAACAACTGGAGGTGTAAAAGGATAAATTCATCAATACAAATGCATGGAAAATGCAGGACGGGAGATAATATGAATAAAGCTGCAGTCTGCCATATACCAATGTCACAATATGCCTATGGAACTAACGAAAATCACGTGACGATACGCCTCAGGTGCGCGCATGACGATATAGATAAGTGTGTACTGTATTATGGAGACCGTGCGTGCCGCAGTACTCCGGTAATCTTTACAGAACATGTAATGTCTGTATCGGCATCTTCGGAAATATATGATTACTTTCAGGCGGAGCTTGAAGATCCTTATAAAAGATTATGTTATTACTTTGAATTAACGGATGGAGCAGAGAGTATATATTTTTATGGAGATCATTTTTCTGATTGTCTGGTGGATGACAGGTCAGAATATTTTCAGCTTCCTTTTAATCATAGAGCTGATATAGTGCAGCCGCCTTCATGGGCGGAGCATGCGGTAATTTATAATATATTCCCAGACAGTTTTGCTACAGGAAAAGGGGTTATCAGTAAAACAGCCTCTGAAAAAACATATCTTGGACAAAAGGTAAAAGGAAGCCTTGGCGGAACAATACAAGGAATCAGAGAAAATGCAGGTTACCTTACAGATCTCGGCGTAACAGCGATTTATATCAATCCTGTTTTTGCGGCCGGTGAATACCACAAATACGACCTGATCGATTACTATCATATTGATCCATGCTTTGGAACCAATGAAGATTTTAAACTGCTGGTAGAAACTTTTCACGAGCAGGGAATCAGAGTGATCATTGACGGTGTTTTTAATCACTGTGGATGGAAGTTCTTTGCTTTTGAGGATGTGGTGAAAAATGGAGAACAGTCACTTTACAAGGACTGGTTCTATGGACTTAAATTTCCTGTGATACGGCCGGAAAATCAGGAGGATTACCCGAACTATGAGTGTTTTGGGTACGAACGGCTGATGCCAAAGTTAAATACTGCAAATCCGGAGGTTGAGGATTATTTTTGCAAGGTCGGCAGGTACTGGATTGAAGAGTTTGACATCGACGGCTGGAGGCTTGATGTAGCCAGTGAAGTCAATGACAGGTTCTGGCGCAGATTCTATATAGAAACGAAGGCTGTTAAGAAAGAAAGCATCCTCATAGGAGAAGTATGGGAGAACGCAGGACACTGGCTTGACGGAACAATGTTTGATTCTGCGATGAATTACGATTTCAGGAGACACAGCAGGAAGTTCTTTGCAGAAAGCTCCATTGATGCTCTGGAGTTTGATAGCCGCGTGACTGATATGAGAATGCGGTATCGAAGACAGACATTGCATGCTCAGTTAAATGTGCTTGACAGTCACGATGTCAGCAGATTTTTATCGGTTTGTCACGAGGATGCAGATAGATACAAGCTGGCAGTGCTTTTCCAACTGACATTTCCCGGGATGCCCTCAATATTTTACGGAGATGAAAAGGGGGTGACCGGTCTGCTGGAAAAGGATTATCGACAGCCAATGCCATGGGAAAAGGAGGATGAACTGAATCACTTCTATAAGAAAATCATTGCACTGCGAAAACAGGAGTCTGTGCTGAGAACCGGTGACTACAGAACAATCAGGGCTATAAAGGGCACTTATGTTTATGGTTATGAACGATATGACATGAAATGTACAGTAAAAATCCTTATTAATGCCGGAGATACTGCATGCACACTTACAAAGCAGGAGCTTGACGGCATCTTGCTGGACAGCTGCAATTATGTTGAGAATGAATTAATGAAAAATGGTTATGTAGTAATAAAACTGACAGGTGTAAAAACGGAGGAGAAAGGATGACAATAACGATAAAAGATGTGGCAAAGAAAGCCGGAACATCAACTGCTACAGTCTCAAAGGTGATGAACAGTTCTTACTCTATATCGCAGCCTACGATCGACCGGGTAAAAGCAGCGATGGAAGAATTACATTATCGTCCTAATCTTCAGGCGAGGAACTTTGCCAGGAAATCAACGCAGGCGGTTATATTTGCTACTCAGCTGGGACAAAATATTGGCTTTACAAATCCCCATATGTTTGAAATGATGTCAGGGCTGGAACAGGCATTGACGAATAAAGGGTATACCCTGATCGTAAAGAATATAACTGCTGAAGGAATCCATGAATACATACAGAATGCTGTCGAAACTAAGATGGCGGACGGGCTTGTGATTCATGCTTCTGTCATATCCAAGGAGCTGGATGAATTGATCTATAAGAATGCGATACCGCATATTGTTATCGGAAAACCTGATTTTTACAATCATTTCTGCTGGATCGATGTGAACAACAGTTTTGCCGGAGAGCTGGCAGCCAGGCATCTTTTAGAAAAAGGCTACCAGTCACTGGCTTATATCGGCGGAACGGAAGAAGACAAGATTTCCATGCATCGTCTGGAAGGCATCTTTTCTGTTCTTCAGGAACGGGATGTGATCGTACCAAGGGATTATGTACAGCGAGGAGAATCTCTATGTGACAGCGGATACTTTATGACAGAAGCGCTTCTGAAAACACACCATAAACCAGATGCTATCATCTGTGCAAATAACAATATAGCCTATGGCTGTGTGCATGCACTTCATGATAATAACATGAATATTCCAAAGGATATGGCAGTTCTGACTTTCGATGATTATCCGTTTTCAAAAATTTTAAAACCTATGCTGACGGTTGTTAATATTGATGTTTATGATATGGGTGTACAGGAAGGCTGATATATTCTTCAGAAAATAAAAAAACCGAATATGTATATACAGTCCTATATTACTATTCCGTCAGTCATTGAACGGGAATCGACCTGATACTGCTTTTGTTTTGCAGCTATGAGATATTAGTAAATTGATAAAGATAAGAACTTTAAGAACGAAACACTTGACAAGTTGCTATTTTCTGCATATGCTAAATAATAATGTGTGAATCAGAGCATCATCTGATTCCTGCAACTTTATAGCAGTAAAAGCCTTGATCGGAAAAGTAGGTAACCAGGAGACTTCAGAGAGGAGATGTGACCCGCTGAAAGCATTTCCAGTCAGATCGGTTAGTGAAGTGCCTCCGTGAGCTTGTTTTGTGAACCAGCAGTAGCAGAACACGTGTAACATGCGTTAGATGTTTGAGGGTGGATCGACAGATCCTTTCGAAGAGTGGAACAGCGGATAAAATCGTCTCTTGATGATTTTATCTTTTTTTATTTCAGGGTGAGTTTTTGAAGGAACCAGAGGATTCTTTCAAATTGCGCAGGCTAAGCGCAGGAAAGGGAAAAACATGGAGAATAAGGTATCGTTTTATAATACGCTGACAAAAAAAATCGAACTATTCATACCGAATACAGACGGAAAGGTGGGACTGTATACCTGCGGTCCTACGGTGTATCATTTTGCACACATTGGGAATCTTCGCAGCTACATTATGGAGGATATTCTGGAGAAATCCTTGCGGTATATCGGGTATGATGTAAAACGTGTTATGAACATTACCGATGTCGGACATCTGTCAAGCGATGCGGATACCGGAGAAGACAAGATGCTCAAAGGAGCAAAAAGAGAGCATAAAACAGTTATGGAAATTGCTGCATTTTATACGGATGCTTTCTTCCAGGACTGCAAAGACCTGAACATCAAAAGACCGGATGTTGTTGAACCGGCAACGAACTGCGTTCCGGAATTCATTCAGATGATTTCGGGATTGATGGAAAAAGGATATGCCTATGAGAGCGGCGGTAACATTTACTTTGATACGTCAAAACTGAAAGAATACTATGTGTTATCGAGTCAGAGCGAAGATGAACTGCTGAGCGGTGTTCGTGATGATGTGGAAGTCGATGACAATAAGAAAAATAAGACCGACTTCGTTTTATGGTTCACAAAGTCGAAGTTCGATGATCAGGAATTAAAGTGGGACAGTCCATGGGGAATCGGATATCCGGGCTGGCACATTGAATGTTCTGCCATCAGTATGAAGCACCTTGGCGAATACATGGACATTCATTGCGGCGGCATTGATAATATCTTTCCGCATCACACGAATGAGATTGCACAGAGTGAAGCTTACATCGGACACAAATGGTGCAACTATTGGTTCCATGTTCATCATTTGAATGATAAATCTGGCAAGATGAGCAAATCAAAAGGTGATTTCCTGACCGTATCCTTACTTAAGAGCAAAGGTTATAATCCGCTTGTTTACAGAATGTTCTGTCTGCAGTCCCATTACCGTAAACCGTTGGAATTCTCATATGAAGTGCTGGATAATATGAGCGCGGCATATGATAAACTGATCAAAAGAGTTGCATCCTTAAAGGAAGAAGGAGAAGTTGATCAGGTAAAGTTCGATGAATTCAAAACAAAATTTGAAGATGCCTTCAGCAATGACCTAAATTCTTCCATGGCGATCACGGTTCTGTATGACATGCTGAAAGCAGATATGTCCGATAAGACAAAACTTGCCCTTGTGAAAAGCTTCGATGAGGTATTATCACTTGATTTACTCAGCGGACCAAAAGAAACCGAAAAGGAAGTAGATGCTGATCTGGAAGCATTTGTGCTTGCAAAGATCGAGGAAAGAAAAGCAGCAAAGAAAGAAAAAGACTTTGCAAAAGCAGATGCGATCCGCAATGAATTGCTTGAAAAGGGTGTCGTGATTGAAGATACCAGAGAAGGCGTAAAGTGGAAGCTGAACTGATCTAAATGAAATCTGATAAAATAAGCACAAGGAACATTTGTGCAAATAAGAGCACGAATAAATAAAAGCAATTTAATATGCTGCTGCATAAGATATCTCAGTAAGACGATGCTTCTGCAGCAGTATAGGAAATTGCATTATCTGCGGTATATCCTGTGATTGTTTCTATGCCATACTTCCTGTCATCACTGGTCCACGAAAAGTAAAAGAGTCCGTCATAAAAGTCCTGTTCCGCCAGAAGCTGCCCGTCGTTCGTTAGCACTTCGATTTTAGTTATAGCTTTATCATTAATGATTCCGTAGAGGTAATTTGTGTTATTGGAGTAATTATTTATAAAGCGGTACGGATAAGAGCAATCATTTTTAAAACCTGCAGGCTGACTGCCGGGAGTCCAGAAGAGAAACGCAAAGCGTCTTACAGTATCGCAGGATACCCAGCTGTCATATTTACATAAAATATGCTGATAGCTTTTATAATCAAATACTTTGACAATTTCTGAGGGGCCATAATGTGTTCCTCTTTCTGACTCCCTATGAGCCTGAAGTGGTGTTAATCTCAGTCCTGTTACCAGACAGATAAGGAAAATAAGCAGGACAATCAGGAAAAGGTTACGTATTATTTTATTTTGTCTATTCATAGGAATACTCATTTCTGTAATTGGTACCTGTATAATTTTGTATATTCTCTGCAGAGATCTGTGACTGATCCGTTAACAGATCAATATGAAACTCATAGTTTCTGTTATAGCGGTCATAGGAGATGGTAACAAAAGATGAATCTTCCGGAAAGTTTTGTATTATTCGGTCGTGATATTCAACAAATATGGTGTTTATGGACATTTCATTGCTATAATATTCGTTCTGGTTTTCATCAGTTATGGTTCCGATATAGGGAAAATTCCAGCTATCAATGAATATACTGGCACTGTAGGTCTTGTAGAGAATATGCAGGCTGTGGTCAGTATCATAGATAATATCCGTGATGCTCAGGATCATGTTATCTATACGGCATGACTGATCAACATATACATGATAAAGTATGTCGTTCTGGCTGATCTCATCGATGGGCCGTCTGGCAGTTAATGGACTTGTAAGCGGCACAATCAGCAGAAGAAATGCAAAAATTGCAGTTACAATTAAGCTAAGAGATGAATATACATAGATCCATCCAAGGACTGGATTATGCACTTTATTCAGTTCTTTCC
>QKDK01000191.1 GCA_003252135.1 Clostridia bacterium | reverse complement strand
ATTGTCCAGGTGATCGGATATGCCATATAAATCAAAGTTATATCATGGTTAAAATGCATGGCAGCTGTGATATAGGCGATGCGGAACAGGCACCAGACAGAAAGCATGACAAACATAGGATATAATGCTTTTCCGGCACCTCGAAAGACACCTGCGACAACATTGGAAAAAGCAAGAAGAAAAAAGAACAATGATTCTACCCTGATCTGCCTGACCCCATATGCTACTACATTGACATCCTTATTAAAAAGTCCTATCAAAAACGGTGCGAAAATAAAAATCAATATACCGACAGCCTCTGCTATGGTCATAGCTGTCAGCAGTCCAAAATTCGCTCCCTTTTTTACCCTCTCGTATTTTCCAGCGCCAACATTCTGACTGATATAAGTTGCAAGTGCCAGTGAAAAGCAGGTGATCGGCATAAATGCAAACCCCTCGATCTTAACATAGGCTCCATACCCAGCCATGGCGTCTTCATAAAATGTATTAATATTGCTCTGCACGATAACATTGGCAAATCCAATTACAGAATTCTGTATTCCGGATGGTATGCCCATATGCAGTATCTCACCGACAAAGCCATGATGAAACCTGATCTGTGAGATCTTCAGCTGAAAAACAGTACCTTTCTTTCTAAGGTACAGAAAGCACAGCAGAGCGCTCAATGTCTGTGAAATGGCAGTAGCTGCAGCAACTGAGCCGACTCCCAGAGAAAATACCTTAATAAAAATAAGGTCGAGCACCACATTGATCACGGAAGCAAAGATCAGGTAATACAAAGGCCGCCTGCTGTCCCCCATGGCATTGAGTATACCGTTGAACATGTTATATAAGGAAATCCCCAGTGCACCAAGAAAATAATTTCTGAAATAAAGTATGGAGTTTGGCAGAACATTTGGATCTGTCTTCATCCAACGAAGAATGACCGGTGTAGCTAACACACCAAAAACAGTCAGGATAATTCCTGCTATGATGCCAAGCAAAACAGTTGTATGAATTGCTTTCTGCATACTGGCATAATCTCTGGCACCAAAATACTTTGATATAACTACACCGGCACCTGCAGATACCCCGATGAACATGCTGATGATCATAAAAATCAGAATTCCCGATGAACTGACTGCTGCCAGCTCCGATTTTCCAAGAAAGTTACCTACAATGATAGAATCTGCAATATTATAGAGCTGTTGAAACAGCTGACTCATAAGGATTGGTATCGCAAAGGTGAGAATCAGTTTCTTTGGATCCCCTTCTGTCATGTTCAGTGTATTGTCACAGCTTTCATTGTTTCGTTTCATAAAATTTCCTTTTATCCTCCGGTATTACAAAAATAAGCAAAAGAATGATAGGTAACCATCTGATTACCTATCATAAGTATACTGAACATAACACCATTGTTACTCATAGTCGATATTATATTGTATTTATGCTTCCTTATAATAGTAGCTTTGCTGTCTGTTTGCAAGCACTTTATTTTTCAGATATTAAAAGTACTGTCTGACATACTGGCCAAAGGGCTCATCGGTCAACCGCAGTAAATTTCTATGGCTGCAGCAACAAAACTTGCACAACCATCACCGCCTGACAGATCGATGTTCTTCATAAATTCAGTATCAGCTATATACATCATGCCAAGGTTTTTAAGTATCTCATCTGTACATGTATAATAATGTACTGTGATATATTCCTGCAGTTTTCTTACCTGAACCTGAACAGTTTCAACATCTGCTCTGCGATCCATCATAGTTCCAAATTCCGTAAAGAGCTGCATCATGCCCTGCCCAATGCTTTTTTCTTCCTGAATGCTGCGGGCTTTATGACTTGTCTCATATTCCTTATACGCACTAGTGCTTCCCCATTGCTTTTTTGCCTGTCTGGCATACTCATCCATTTTTTTTGTATCAAATGCTTCAAAGCTCATATTTTTAGCTCCATTCGTTTTTACTCCACGGGCAAATTCAATTAATTTTTCAAGATGCTCTTTTTTCATTGTAAGAAGTGCAATCTGCTGTTCTACAGCTATTGACCGGTCATAATCAGCACTCTTCATGATATTTTTAATTTCTTTCAGCGGAAATTCGAGCTCACGAAACAATAAAATCTGCTGCAGCTGTTCCAGTGCTGCCTCATCATACTGCCTGTAGCCGGCATCTGTCGTTGAAGTAGGATGCAGCAGACCAATGGTGTCATAATAATGCAGTGTGCGTATACTCACACCTGATAACTGACTTACTTCATGTACTGTCATCCTGATCCTCCTCTATGGTGCAGTTTTACTGCTGCAGATAGGTTTTCTGCCTGTGTAAGTCCATCATAAACCATGACGTAACGTAGGAGTCAATATATTTTTTGATTCTTTTTTGATTCTTTTGATTCTTTATTCTTTATCAAACTTTTTCTTCCATCTACTGCTTTACAGAAAAACAGTCTGAACAAGCACCATATACAGAATTGTTCCGCCTGCAATGCTGAGCAGGGTATTCTTTTTCCATTTATGAAGGATAACAATAAAGATAATGGATATGGCTTCCGGAAGACCATAAAAACAAGTAAAAACTGCGTCCTTCAGGCAGAATATGACAAGCAGCCCGATAACCGCATAAGGTAGCACTGTTCCAAGATAAGTGATATACTTTGGTGGCTTTTTGTTCTCCGGAAAGATGAGAAACGGCAGAAATCTGGTCATTAAAGTCCCAAAGACCACAGCCGCAATGGTAATTATACTTTGTAATGTTGTCATTTTTCAACCTCCGCAGTCAGCTTTTCACATTTTGGAGAAGCACTCTCTACCTTCTTTTGCAGCAGAGTAAAACACACGATGATCAGTGCCATGGCAGGCAGAATAAAATCATCACTGCCAAAGACAGCAAGGCAGAGCCCGGTACAGATTAGACCGGCAATCGCTGACATATGCCTTTTTGTCAGATGGATAAACCAGAAACTAATCTTTGAGGTATCAGTCTTTGACTCCTCCCACTGGTTCATGAACATGACTACGAACAAAGCCGTCATAACAAACTCTATCCCTTTGGTATTAAAATGAATTACATAACCCAACAGACCGCCAAGCGTGGCTCCGGTCACCCAATAGATCTGATTCAGCAGGGTGACAAAAAGCATGAACCAGGTCCTGTCAACACCTTCAGGCGGTGTGATGGTACAGTTGATGGTAAAGGATTCATCACACATCCCATAAATCAGATAAGGCTTCTTCCAGCCGGTGTTCCTGTATTTATCCAGCATGGAGATACCATAGAACAGATGCCTTGCATTCACCATCAGCGCAAGAAAGAAAGCATACATTGGGTTAAAAGCTGACAACAGCAGATTGACGGTTACAAATTCCATAGAACCCGCAAAAATAAAGAAGCTCATAAGCATTGGGTACGTAAAGGAAAATCCTTTGCTTCTCATTAAAAAACCATAGGACATTCCAAGGAAAAGAAAGCCGACACATATGGGCAGAGTATAGGGTATTGCTGCTTTCAGAGCTCTTGTTTTCATTACATGCCTCCTGTTTGTTCAAATAAACATTCACACCATCGATTCATAAAACCACCGTCAACTATTCTTGCTATTTCTGTATATATTGACTATAATAAATTCTATCGAACATTTGTCATATATGATTTACGAATCGTTCTTTGTATTATACATTCGTTCGATATATCTGTCAATTCTTATATTGTATGTAATACAACTACGAACCGTCAAAGGAGTCCTCTATGGAATTAGGTACCATCATTGCCATCAACCTGAAAAACCTGCGTACAGAACGCAATCTTACTCTGGGACAACTCTCTAAGATATCAGGTATCAGTAAAGCGATGCTTTCAGACATAGAAAAGGGCAACGGGAACCCGACCATTAATACTATATGGAAGATAGCAAACGGACTGAACGTTCCCTATACCCGGCTCATGGAAGATATTGAAAATGAAACTACGCTTGTCAGAAAAGAAGAAGCTGTCATGCAGGCTGACGAGTCCGGTCATTACCGTCTGCACTGCTACTTTCCGAGTACTCCTACAAGGAACTTTGAGCTGTTTTATGCAGAACTTGATGCACACACGGTGCATGACTCTATCGGACATTCAGAAAAAGCACAGGAATATCTCTATGTTTTATCCGGTGAGCTGGATCTCACTGCCGGAGCAGGCAGCTTTGTCCTGTATGCAGGAGATTCCCTGGCTTTTGATTCCTCAGTTCCTCATACCTATCTGAACAATAATGATTCTCTGCTCACCTTTATTGTCATTAATTATTATAAGAACTGACGCGTTTTATTCTGATGATGAGCTCCTTATCATCGTCTTCCTCTATTGTAATGATCCTGTCCGGATCGCTTATCTTTTCAAAACTTCCAAGGGTCTCCTTTGCAATATAAGACTTTTGGACATCTGGCAGTTCTCTTTCCATATCCAGTAAAATACTGTCTGTGATGGCACATCCGAGCTGTTTTCTGGCTTCCTGAACATTACGGACGATGTCTCTTGTAAATCCTTCCTGTTTTAATTCCTCTGTGATCGTAAGGTCAAGTGATACCACGATCTTGGAGCTGCTGGCTACATGCTGTCCATCCCTTGCTTTATAGCTGACGAATAATATATCCGTGAGAAAACGTTCTTTCCTGCCCTCTTCATCATCAAAGGTCAGAATGACCTCCTCATGCTCCAATACAAAGCTCTTGCTCTTAATCGCCTTGATCAGCGCAGGGACTCTGTCAGGATACTTTTCCCGGATCACATTAAAGTCCGGTGCATAAGTGATTTCAGCCAGGCTTTCCACCTTCGCAACGATTTCCACTTGTTTTACATTCAGCTCCTCTAAAATGGTATCCATGAATTCTCTGACCACTGACAGCTTGCTGCTGTCATATAGTGCTATGCGCAGAGTCTGAAGCGGCTGTCTGTTCTTGATCTTGTTCTTATTCCTGATGGACCTTGCAAGATATATGACCTCTCTGACCATTTCGACCTTTGCAAGCAATTCTTCATTCTTATACGCATCCGGAACGACTAGCCAGCTGGTCAGATGGACAGAATATCCGCTAGTCAGTGTCTTATACAGCTTTTCGGAAAGTATGGGTGCTGCAGGTGCCAGTAATTTTGTAATGCTGACCAGAACATAATACAGCGTCTGGTATGCACCTGTCTTATCCTTTGTCATCTTACTGCTCCAGAATCTTCTTCTGGAACGCCTGATATACCAGTTCGTCAGTCCGTCCAGCAAAGATACAATATATTCAATATAATGGTTCACCTGGTAAGCATCCAGATTCTTTTTTATATGCTGTTCTGTCTCATAAAGCTTAGCAAGGAGCCATTGATCCAGAAGGCTTTCAGATTGTATGATGCATCCAGGTTCACCGGCCAGTAAAGCAGCTTCTTTCGTCAGTACATCTTCCTGTGTAAACCCGTCAATGTTCGCATACGATAAAAAGAAATTGCAGGCATTCCAGAAAGGAAGTAAAATCTGCTGATAAGCATCCTGTATACCGGAATCATCAAAAAGCAGATCACCCAGCAGCATCGCATTCGACTGGTACAGATACAACCGGAAAGCATCCGTTCCGTATTGTTTCATCAGCTGCATCGGATCCGTATAGTTCTTCGAAGACTTTGACAGTTTCTTTCCGTCTTTTGCGAGGATCGTTCCATGCACGATGCAGTTCTTAAAAGCTTTCTTGTCAAAAAGAGCCACTGCCAGCACATGCAGATAATAGAACCAGCATCGTATCTGCCCTGTATACTCGACAATAAAGTCACTTGGAAAATGCGACTCGAACCACTCCTTATTCTCAAAAGGATAATGCTTCTGCGCAAACGGAACCGATCCGCTCTCGAACCAGCAGTCTAAGACCTCCGGTACTCTGCGCATGGTCTTCCCACAGTACTTACAGGTCAATGTCACTTTGTCCATATGCTGCCTGTGAAGATTGGTAAGTTTTACTCCGCTTTCTTTATAGATTTCCTCAATGCTGCCAAGTACCTTGCGTTCTTTGCATTCTTCACATTCCCAGATGGGGATCGGGGTGCTCCAGTAACGATTCCTTGAGATATTCCAGTCTCTTGCATTTTCAAGCCAGTTCCCAAATCTCCCGTGCTTTACGGTCTCCGGTATCCAGTTGATTTCTTCGTTCTCTTCCAGAAGACGGCTCTTGATCTTGTCAATGCGAAAGTACCACGCGTCCATCGCTTTATAGATCAGCGGTCTTTTGCATCTCCAGCAATGCGGATAGTTATGCTCGATAGTGCCATCTGCGACTGCCTTTCCCTTCTCATATAAGAAACGAATGACCGCAGGATTCATGTCGATCACATTCTTCTCCTGTTTGTCGTCATAAAAGTCAGTAACTTCCTGTGTAAAATGCCCTTTCTCATCCACCGGATTTACAAGCGGAATTCCGTTCTTTTTACCCGTCCAGTAATCATCTTCACCATATGCCGGTGCGGTATGCACGATACCCACACCTTCCTCTGCTCCGACGTAATCTGCCGCAACCACCACGAAAGCACCTTCGGCGCGCTTCTCTGCAAAGTAGTCAAAAAGCGGTTCATACGACAGCCCGACGAGTTCTTCTCCTTTGCATTCTTTGACGATGGCCGGGGTCTCTCCAAATACTTTTGGGAAGTTTGGCAGCGTGTTCTTACAGGCAACAAAAATCTCCTGCTCCATTTCCACAAAGGCATAATCAAGCTGTTCACCGACTGCAAGGCAAAGGTTCGATGGCAGTGTCCACGGTGTTGTGGTCCAGGCAAGCAGGAATACAGGCTTTCCATTGACTGCCTGCTCTGTTTTGAACTTCGTCATGATCCACCGGTCCTGACGCATTCTTGTAGAGTCGGATTCTCTGGTATCTGAGATGGAAAGCGAGGTCTCACAGTGCATGCAATACGGAGTGACACGATAATCACGGTAGATCAATCCCTTATCATAACATTTTTTAAATGCCCACATAACACTTTCCATAAATGTGACATCCATTGTCTTGTAAGCACCATCGTAATCGACCCATCTTGCCATCTGCTCTACATATTCTTTCCAGGTCTCGTTGTTTGTCGATACGATCTCAAAGCATTTTTCATTGAATTTGTCAATCCCGATGCTTCGCTCGATCTCATTCTTATCTGTGATTCCCATCAGAGTCTCTGCCTGATTTTCAATCGGAAGTCCATGGCAGTCCCAGCCCCAGACCCTTGGGACGCTATAACCTCTCATCGTCTGGTAACGTGCTATCATATCTTTGATAAAGGAGACCAGGACCGTTCCGTGATGCGGCTTTCCTGTCGGAAAAGGCGGGCCGTCATAAAAGATGACCTCATTTTTCTCACACAATGAAGTGCTCCTTATTTTTGTATCTGCGGCTGTCTTCAAAATATTTGCCGATTCCTTCTTTGTTTCCTTTTGTACTGATTTTTCAAATACATTCTCTTCTTTCCAGAATGCAAGGACTTCTTCCTGCATACCGGCTGCGTCAGGCTTTGCTGACAATTCATCAAAATTCATACCAATCCTTCCTTCCGCGCTGACTGATCCATCATTTGCCCCTTACAGCGCTTGGATGCAAATGCTTGCAGAAGTTTTCATTCTGCATATTTAAAAGTGTCATTAGTATGCCTGGACGCAAAAAAGGTCCCATCCTGTTCTAGGACGAGACCTGCAATCACTCGTTTCACCACCTCATGAACATACTAACATATGCCATCCTGGTAACGGTGGATATCCGACAAAACTTACCTGGCAATAATACTTTTTCTTTGGAAATCGTTTCCTTGAAAAAGATATCTTTTGCTTTCAGCCTGCAGCTCAGAAGGGATGTTCATAACCGCTCTACTCTTACCGGATCTCACCATTCCCGGCTCTCTGTGAATTTCGTATGGTTCTTACTGTCTTCCTCAACACTTTGTTTTATAGCAGTTTTTAAACTAAATTTTGTCAAGCATTTTTATATTTATCTATAGCAGGGATGTTTG
>QKDK01000052.1 GCA_003252135.1 Clostridia bacterium | reverse complement strand
TTTATTTGATGGGAATTGTTTTAATTATCATAAGTATTTATTTCATACAAAATGAATTACAAAAGTAAATCTGGGTGAATAATAAAATGCCGCAACAAGTGCCTTCTGAAAAAGCAGAGGGCCTTTTTTTGTGTAAATCCTATTATATCTTATATATTTTGTAATTAACAGTCAATATGATTTACTTCAGAAAAATTGTTGTAAATCATATGCTTTGCTACTTCTTGTGCAAAGTAAACATAAAACATTGACTTAAACAACATAAAAATATACAATACACACATATTAGTTACAAAAAAATAGTCATAATCGAAAATGAAAAAAACATACAGAGCTGAAACAGAAGGTTATATATTTTTGATAATCATGGGACCTTGGGATTGTCTGCAGATCGCTGATCGGCAAAGAAGGTCAGGGAACCATTTTTATAAAAGGATGAACAAAAATAAAAGGAGGCTTTTATGAAGAAGGTAGTAAGTTTATTGGTGGTTTTAACAATTCTATTCTCATTTGCAGCATGTGGTGAAACAAATTCAACAAATCAGACAAATTCACCTCAGGCAACAAAAGCAGCAGATACAGAGGATACAGCAGGGTCAGATTTTACAGGGGAAGAATTAGAAGTTGCGGTTACTTATACCGGTGATCAGTTAACAGTATTTCAGACAGCCATTGATGCTTTCAATTCAGCAAATGGATCAAAAGTTTCTATTACAGCCTACGGCGATGATTATGAGTCATCCCTGAAGACACGTATGGCATCTGAAGAACTGCCGGATGTATTTCAGACACACGGCTGGTCAATACTGAGATACAAGGAATATCTGAAAGATCTCAGTGATCAGGCATGGGTTGCAAATTATGACAGCTCGGCACTCGGCGTTATAAAAGATACGAATGGTGAGATCTATGTTCTCATGATTTCCGAACTTATCGGCGGCATCTTGGTTGACCTTGATGTATGTGAGCAGGCAGGTGTTGATCCGTATGCAATTCATACCTGGGATGATCTTCTGGCTGCCAGTGAAACAATAAAAGCAGCTGGCTTTACCCCGATATCGAATGGCATCGGTGCAGGTGAGCTGGCCAACATAGCAGGTACCTATTACAATTATGAAGGTGAGAGATATCAGGTGGGAGATTCCATGCTTGACGGCACCTTCGACTGGTCACTGTATCAGGACATACTTGGAGATCTTGCAAAATGGGTAAACAACGGATATCTTTATGAGGATATTGCTACATTATCAGGAACAGATAATACAGAGAGATGGGCAGCAGACAAAGCAGCATTCTTTGTCGGCAATGATCCTTCCTTCCTGATAGCTGCAAAACAGCTGAATCCGGATGGCAACTATGCATTCATTCCATGCTGTGCTTCAACGGACGAAGGTGTGCAGTTCGTGCCGGTAGGAGAAGGTGATACCTTTGGTATCTGGAAAGATACAAAGCACGATGCACTTGCCAAAGCACTTCTTGATTACCTTGCAACACCTGAGGTTGCAGGAACCATTAACAAAGCGACAGGTAAAATCAGTGCACTTACCAATGCAGTAGAGACAGATAATTACGGAGAACAATTATTTGCTGCATTAAAAGAAAAATATCCGGATACTTACTATGATAATTACTGGGACAGAAAGTTCATGCCGTCCGGTATGTGGTCAATATTTGGAAATGCAGGAGCAATGCTTTTAGCTGACAGCACGGATGACGGTATACAGGAAGTCATTGATTATCTTGCAGAGAACTATTCTTCGTTATATGAGGAAGCAAATTCTAAATAACGTCGAATGAATAATGTGAAGGAGTGGGGGAAGAAACGTCACCTCATTCCTTCCTTTGATGAAGGTATACAGAGATTTTCAGCCGGCAGATCCAGGAGGTATTTGTTTTGAAAAAAAGAAAATATACATATTTATGCTTAACAATTCCTGCAGCAATTTTAATCATATGGTTCATTTTTATACCGTTACTTAATGCAGCGAATCTTTCATTTTTCAGGTGGAATGGATATTCCCAGAATAAAAAATGGATCAATATAGAGAATTTTACAAAAGCATTTTCTGATAAAATGTTCTGGAGATGCCTGGTCAACACACTGATCTACGGCTTTGGCTCCTGCGCTCTGCAGAATCTTTGCGGATTATTTGCAGCATTATTCCTGAATAAAAAATTTATGGGGCGAAATGCAGTCAGAGTCGTTCTGTATATGCCGATCATGATTTCTGCATTTATTATGGGTCAGATCATGTATTATTTCTTTCAGTTCGACGGCGGAGTATTCAATGAAGTCCTTAATCTGTTCGGTGTTTCGGATGTTTACTGGATGAAGAACGGCTGGACTGCTGTTATACTGATCACCTTTGTTAATTCATGGCAGTATATGGGACTCTGTATGATCATTTATCTTGCGGGGCTGCAGAACATTCCTGCAATGTATCGTGAAGCGGCACGGCTCGACGGTGCGAATAAGTTTTATGAGTTCATTCATATAACGCTGCCGCTGCTTATTCCGGCGATTACAACAGCGGTCGTAACGAATCTGATCGGCGGCTTCAAGATGTTCGATGTTATTGTGTCCATGACAGGCGGCGGGCCAAGCAAACAGTCAATGTCGCTGTCGTATTACATCTCCACGCTTTATTTTACAGATGAACGGGCTGGATATGCATCTGCGATCGGTGTTATTCTTTTTGCCCTGATCATAGTTATTACTTTGCCGGTCAATGCATGGCTCAGAAAAAAGGAGGTCGAGTATTAAGATGAAGGATAATGAAAAACTGATCATGCAGATAAAACCTGCTTCACGTCCAAAATTCTGGTATTACCCGGTCTCTTTGTTTTTATTTATACTGTACATACTTCCGATCTATATATTGCTTAACATGTCCTTTCGAAATATCACGGATATCAGTTCAAGGCTTTTTCTCCCAAAGGAATGGGACTTTAGCAATTATATTGCGGTTTTTCTGGGAAGTGATTTATGGCTTGGCTTTAAAAATTCTGCGATCGTTGTTGTTGAGACAGTTATCATTCAGATTGTACTGGGTGCTCTGGCTGCTTATGGGCTGGCAAGAAGCAGCGGCAGAATCTCAGAAACACTGCGTAAAGTCAATATGGGAATCATGATGATTCCGGGTCTTGCTCTTTTAGTCGGTACATATTCTCTGATGGTCAGGATGAATCTGGACAATTCACTTTTTGGATTATCTCTGCTTTCAGCAGCCGGAGGACTGCCCGGAACTATATTTTTATATACAAATTTTGTTGTGGCGATACCGGATTCGCTGGATGAAGCAGCGGCAATCGATGGAGCCGGTGTAATTCGAACTTTTTTTAAGATAATCATGCCGCAGCTAAAAGCAATTACAGTCACACAGATTATATTTGCTGCTACAGGATCGTGGAATAATTATCTGATGCCTATGTACTTATTACAGAAAAAGTCGAAATTTACGATCATTCAGATTATTAAAGCTGCATTCAATCAAAGCAACGGAAATGCCAATCTTCCGCTTGCCTGTGCAACCTGTGCACTTGGACTGCTGCCGATCATTGTTCTTTATCTGCTGCTGCAAAAGTATATTATCCAGGGGCAGCTTGACAGTTCATCAAAGTAACAGGCATGTCTATGAGTTTATGCAGTGTATGATATTTCAGTATAAAAAATGCATCAAAGGAATAAATCAGCATTATGAAACAATATGCTATTCCCTCAATAACAAAGGAACGGTTCCAGAATCCGTTAACAATAGAGAACAAAGGTGATTTACCAGAGGAAGAGTGCAGGATCAATGGAGATCCGTTTGTTTTAAAGTACAACGGTGAGTACTTTTGTTATTCAACAGGAAAAAAGAACGTCAATATATTACATTCACAGGATCTGATCCATTTTGAACATCTGGGCGGCTGCCTGCTGGATGAAGGAAGATACGACTTTTGGGCTCCGTGCGTAATCTATCTGAACGGTAAATTCTATATGTATTATTCAAGCAATCCGCAAGGCATTAATGATGACCATGCTCACTGTCTGCGTGTTGCAGCTGCTGACACCCCGTATGGTCCTTTTATATTTCAAAAACAGCTTCTTGATTTGTTTTCAATTGATCCACATGCAGTAAAAAGTGAAACAGGGGATCTGATTATGTTCTACTCGGCTAATAATTACAGCGGAACAGATCGTAATTTTGCAGGAACCATAATCCTCGTGGATGAGATGACAGATCCATTTACTCTTGCAGGAAGTCCCCGCCCTGCTGTAATGCCGTCGATGAAGGAAGAAATGTTCATGGAGAACAGATTTGGAGACGGTCGGGACTGGTACACCATAGAAGGTGCTTTTTATATTAAAAAAAGAGAGACAGAGTATCTTATGTACAGTGCTAATGCATTTACAGATCCTTCTTATTTTATTGGTTATGCCAGCACAAAAAGCTCACCTGGGCTGTCAGGAAACAAGTGGAACAAGTATCCAAATGACATGGATTATGATCCGTTGATCTGTCAGAATGACAAGGTCATGGGAACAGGTCATAATTCCGTGGTAAAAGCGCCCAATAATGTAGATGAATGGATTGTTTACCATGGAAATGATAAGAAGGGCTCTGCCAGTGAAATACCTTCCAATCGTGAGATGAGGATCGACCCGATTCTATTCGGTAAGAACCGGATGTATACCGTTGCGCCCAGCAGTGATTGGATGGATGCTCCGATGCAGCCATCCTACAAAAATTTATGCAGGAACGGTTTGAAAAATGAGATTTTTGAAGCAGGTGACTGGAGCACAGACTGGGAAGGACTGCATCAGAAAAAAAGAAATACGATAGCACGGTGCCATATAAAAGACATCAAAGCAGAAAATTATATATTTGAAGTCAGCCTAAGATGGCAGGCAATTCATATTGGCGGCAGATATGGAGCCTATGCAGCCTATCAGGATAATTGCAATAATGTGCAGGTCATTATCAATGAAGGTGAGAAGACAATAGAGCTTTATTCTGTTCAAAACGGCTGCGGCATGCTGATTTCATCTGCCAGACTTGAAAGGGATTTTAAATTTGATGTTTTTCATAAATTGACAATAAAAAGAACAGCCGCTTTGTTCTTGATATACATGGATGATGTATTTTATATGAAAGGTAAATGCAGCATCAGGGAGTCATCGGTCGGACTGATTACCTATTACACCGGAGCAGATTACGCATCTCTTGAGGTGACAGAATATCTGGAGCTGAATAAAGAGAACGCGCAGGAATTTGCTGGTCAGACGAAAGCATGCAAGGATACACCTGAAAAAAACTGGATCATATCAGGAGATGAGATAACAGGGTATGCTATTGACAGTGACAGGTTACTGATTATGCAGGAAAAAACAAGATACAGATTCTCTGCCAATCTGGAACAGCTCGTTAGAAAGAAAAGTCTTTACAGCGGTGTATATGCGGCATACTTTGATGAAGACAACTATATTGCTGTTGTTCTTAATGTTTTAGAGAGAAAGACTGCTATAAGAAGCTGTGAATGTGGTATCATAAAAGAGCAATTAATTGATACAGAGGACTTTGAATCAAATACATCGATTACAGTTATGCGATATGATAACAGATTGATAATTATGCTGGGTGCTATAACTGTTTTTGATGAAGAAATCTGGTCTAAAGAGTGCTGCTGTGGGTTGTATGCAGAGCTCAGGACCAAATTCAGCGGAATCGAGTTCTTGGTGATATAAAAGCAATAATTCAATAACTATGACAGGGGTGGAGCAAATGAATGAAGAAATAATGATGGAAAATACTTTGAATGAGAAAACAATGAATGAGAAAACAATGAATGAGAAAACAATGAATGAGAATACAGCGAACGATCCTTACAGACCAGTGTTCCATTTTTCTGTCAAGAAGGGATGGATGAATGATCCCAATGGATTGATTTATTATAAAGGAAGATATCATATGTTCTATCAGCATAATCCCTATGCACCGGTCTGGGGGCCGATGCACTGGGGACATGCGACAAGCAGGGATCTGATTCACTGGAAGCATGAGCCGATCGCATTACTGCCCGATCAGGAATATGAAGCTCATAAAGAAGTCGGCGGATGCTTTTCGGGAAGTGCCATCGAGAAAGACGGGAAGATGTATCTGATCTACACAGGATGTGTACAGGACAGAAAGCCGTCGCAATGTCAGGCGGTCGCAGTCAGTGAAGATGGTTATTCGTTTGGTAAATATATAAACAATCCTGTCATTGCAGCATCACCTGCAGAGTGCACAGAGGAGTTTCGAGACCCCAAAATATGGGAAAAAGACGGTGTATACTATTGCGTTATTGGAACACAGTCGGAGGATCTGGGCAGGGTGCTGCTGTATAGATCTTACGATATATACCAGTGGGAATATGTAGGCATAGTAGCCAAAAGCAATGGACAGCAGGGCGATATGTGGGAATGCCCGGATCTTTGCACCTTTGAAAATCACGATGTGCTGATCTATTCACCGATTCATGCAGCAGAAGGCGATACCAGATATTTTTCCGGAAAAATTAATTATACGACAGGAGAACTCGGCATTCTTTGGGACAAGATCCTGGATTACGGACCTAACTTTTATGCCCCGCAATCTTTCACGGATAAAACAGGAAGACGTATCCTGTTTGGGTGGATGCGCTGCTGGGAAGAGCATATGCCTTGCGAACCCTATGGATGGGCAGGACAATTGACACTTCCTCGAAGATTATGGGCGGATTCTTGTGGTATACTTCACCAGGAACCTGTAAAGGAACTTGAAGCTTTACGCAGAAATGAAACCGGCTATGAATTATCCGGTATTAAGGACATGCAGCTTCAAGCCATAGAAAGCAGCTGTTATGAGCTTGAACTTACAGCAGAAGGAGAGGAAATAAACAGTTTTACATTATTCCTTCGATGCTCGGAAAACAGAAGCGAACAGACTGTTCTACATTTTGATACGAAACAGAATTTGGTTTCAGTAGACCGTACGAACGCAGGAGAAGGAGAAAAGGGCTGCTTTGATGCCCCATTCCTTGAAGAAGATAACAAAAGCTACCGGCTGCAGCTGTTTGTCGACCATAATTCACTTGAATTGTTTACGTCTCAGAACACGGTCTCCATGTGTTTTTATCTGTGGGCAGATCCTCGCAGTACAGGAATATATTACGAATCAGATTCTGGACAAAATTGCAGTATAACGGCTAAGATATGGGAGCTTGCGGATAAAGAAAACATTTCCTGAATTGATGGAACGAATTAAAAGATGGCCAAGATAATAATGCGCGAGGAAAAAGATGCAGAAATTTGATGTTGTTGCTTTAGGAGAATTACTTATTGATTTTACGAACAATGGAATCAGCAGTCAGGGAAATACTTTGTTTGAAGCAAATCCTGGCGGTGCACCAAGCAACGTTCTTGCCATGCTGAGCAGATGCGGTAAAAAGACAGCATTGATCGGTAAGGTCGGAAATGATACATTTGGAGCGGAGCTGCGTTATGTGCTGAATAATCTTGGAATTGACACCTCAAGTCTTGTCATGGACGATAAGGTTCCGACAACACTTGCCTTTATTCATACGATCAGTGACGGAGACCGGGAGTTTTCCTTTTATCGTAATCCGGGTGCAGACGAGATGCTGAATGAAACAGATATTGATGAAGAGTTGATTAGGGCAGCTGGCATTTTTCATTTTGGTTCTCTGTCCATGACACATGTAAATGCCAGAATGGCAACACGAAAAGCGATTGATATAGCAAAAGCGAACAAGATTCTTTTATCCTTTGATCCGAACCTGAGAGAAGCCTTGTGGCAGTCGCTCGACTTTGCGCATGAACAGATAGCCTATGGGATGTCACAATGTGACATATTAAAAATTGCCGATAATGAATTAAAATGGTTTACCGGTGAAGAGGATATAGATACAGCGATGATAAGATTAGGGGATCAGTACAATATTCCTTTGGTCTTGCTTACAATGGGAAGGAACGGCAGCCGGGCTTATTATAAGAAGAAGTGTGTA
>QKDK01000214.1 GCA_003252135.1 Clostridia bacterium | reverse complement strand
GAATACCGAAACACAGTCCATTCTGCTTTCCTTAGCTAACAGCCAGCTGCCATTGATTTTGAAATACTCCGGAAATACTGTTGTTCCGTGATAATTTACCGGAACAACGCCATCCTTTGGTGCAGGAATCATAACAACATTAGGTGCATTCTTGAATATCTCTTCTGAAAAATCCGGCGCGTGATATGCAGGTAATTGAAATTTCATGTTTTATCCTCTTTTCTTTTGTACATTATGAAATGATAAAGCTTTCAACCATAGTCAGCAGCTTATTGCTGCTTTCTTTTGTATTTTCAGCATATGAAAGGATCTCGGTTATCTTCTGGAACATATTGGTTCCTTTTTCTGCTATTCCGTTGACATCTGCTGCCGCTTCGTTGTTTGCCTTTGAGATCTCATGGATTGCTTTCAGCATGGCGCTCATTGATGCTGACAGACTGACTGAGCTTTTATTGAAGCTGCCAACAAGCTCATCCATCATGGATGCATCCATATCATACTGTTCTCCTGCGTGGATCATTTTATCGTAATCGCCGACCACCTGATTATCCAGGAAATCTATGATCTCTCGTGTGCTTGTCGTGAGGTTAGCTACCGCTTCCATAACGCTTTTTGTCATGATCTTAATTTCATCGACCGTGCTTTTTGAACCGGAAGCAAGTGAATTGATCTCACCTGCTACAACAGCAAAGCCTCTTCCTGCTTCCCCGGCTCTGGCTGCCTCAATGGATGCGTTTAAGGCTAACAGATTTGTCTGTGATGAAATATTCAAAATAGCATTGGACAAAGTATTGATCTTCTCTACGGATTTTGCCTGTTCAATTGCCATCTCGACTCTTCCCTCGATGCTGTTCTTTACGTCCTGAGCATTCGATTTGTTGCTCCTTGCCGTCTGTCTGATATCCCTGGCACGTACACTGACTTCTTTTGCTGTCTGTTTTCCCTGCATGGATTCATCTGTGATGTCGTTCGCAACTGCACCGACTTCATTTGCTACAGAATTCATTTCCTGTGCAGAAGCTGCAGTCTCCTCCATCAAAGCCGAAAGACCCTCTGCTGCCTGAGAGATCTCCTTGATCTGAATATACAGAACATCAATATTCTTTTTCATCCTGTCAAAATTATCGTTTTCAAGAATGGACTCATTACGAATACCTGATATTATTTCAGTGATCGATTCCTGCATTTCACTGGTTGCGTTTGCGATATCACCAAGCTCATCCTTTGTTGCCAGAAACTTATCCGGAATGCTCTGACTCAGATCACCGTTTGAGATCTGCTTGATATGTCTTGTAAGAAAATTCAGCGGATCGGTGATGATTTTTGATATAATAATACAGAAAACAATGACAAGCGAAAGAATGATACCCGCTAACATCAGCATCCAGAAAGTTCCGACTCTGATAGCTTCTGCCGCAGATGCTTCTTTCTCCGAATTAAAGGTATTGGCCATCTCAACGACAGTATCTATTGCTTTTCTGTGTTCAGAATACAAGGGTGATAATTTCGTTTTTACGATTTCATTAGCGGCATCCTTGTCATGATTTAAGATCGCCGGAATAAATTCATTTGTAAAAACATCAAAGTATGACACGGCAGGATCGTAGGAATCCTGTAATAGCACATCTTTCATATCTCCTTCAAATAATGCATCAAGCCAGTATGCATGACGGTCGTTGTAGCTGCCAATCAGGCCATTGGCATAATCAATCATTTCGTTGATCTTTGTATCATCCTCTTCTTCCAGAATCTGATACGTTGTCAGATAAATTTCAATTATATACTCCGGCGGCGGCAGTATATCGGCGACCAGATCCTTCCCCATTATGATCTGGTCATACATCTCACCATTGACCTTCAGCTCGTTTAAGGTTCTGAACGAAAGAATTCCATAGGTAATAAATCCAATAAGAAAAATAGCGGTTAACAGGATAAGCTTGTAGCCTATCTTAATGTTTCTGATCATATATCGGTCCCCCTTGCTTTCATTTGCCTAAAAAGGCTTTTCATATAGCCAACATAAATACTTTTGCAGCTGCATAATCGCAGGCTGCAGGTTATGCTCTCCTCCCTCCCCACTGTTTTTGCAGGTCATTTCTTATGCCCGTTTCAAGCTTCACTTTTATTTATCACTTCAGCTGTCTGGTGTTTCCTGATGCTTTTGTATCTCGATAAAGACCGCCACAACATCAGGATCAAACTGGCTGCCTGAATACTCCCGTAAAATGGCGATTGCTTTATCCTGCGATAACGGATCGGTACGATACGGCCGGCTTGATGTCATTGCGTCATATGCATCTGCGACAGTCAAAATCTTTGTCTGCAGATTGAGTTCACTGCCGTATTTTCCATCCGGATAACCCTTCCCGTCGACCCGCTCATGATGATGGAGCACGATGTCAACACTTTTTTCCAGAAATTTTATGTCCTTAATGATTTCATATCCTATCTTGGGATGGGCTTTGATCATCTGAAACTCTTCATCTGAAAGTCTTTCCGGTTTATTCAGCACAGAAATCGGCATGCCGATCTTTCCGACATCATGCAGAATGGATGCATATTCGAGGCTTATAAGCTCCTCGTCATTCATTCCAAACCTTCTTGCAGTTTCTAACGCATAGGCAGTAACACGTTCACAGTGCCCCTTTGTATACTTATCCTTTGCTTCAATGGCATTTGAAAGCGACTTCACAGTAATAATATAGCCTGATCTGACTTCATCAAGCAGCTGGTGCAGCGTTGTATTCATGGCAGCTGTCTGCTGATATAATCCCTCAATTTCATCATTCTTAAGTTCAAGCTCGTCATTTTTCTCATTCAGCTTATCAATGCTTTGATTTCTTTCTGCCAGCAGACGTTCGATCAGGTGCAGCATATTGTCAAAATTCGGCTGTTTATCTATCCTTTTATCTGTCTCACTGTCAACAATAGCCATGAACCTGTTATTATTCAGCAGGTTGCTCAACGGCTGTTCTATCAGTTTTTTCAAAATTCGATTTAAAACATAAATAAACAGTACCATGGAAAAAAGAAATACAATGATTGTAAAGAAAATTCCCTGATAGACCTCCTTCATCAGTTCTGCCTTAGGATAGCAGAAAACAACATGCATATCCGTAGAACCAATCGGTGCCCAGACCGTTATATAATTATTAAGGGTATCAGAGCCAGAAACGGTCGAGCTGATGATCTTGCCAGACAAATCTGGTGAGCTGCATACAAAGGCACTGGCTTCACTTCCTGTATGTACACCACTTGCTGCATCTTCTGTATTGACCTTCGCACCGTCATCACCGAGTGCTATATTATCTCTTGTGAGAATAAAGGCTTCACCCTTTTCTCCGATCTGGATCGAATTAATATACTCCTCAAATTCCCGTAACGTAATATCAATGGTCACCAGACCAACAATCTGATCATTCCTGATTATCTTGCAGGAATATGTCGCAAAATATGTCCCCATCAGTTCATCATAATAAGGTTCCGTCAGGTGGCAGGCTTCAGTGGAGGTAATTGCTTCCCTGTACCAGTCCCAGGAAAAGTAGTCATACTCAGGCGTACTGTACATCAGAGTATATATCTCTTCACCGGAATCATCCTTGTATATATATGGTCCAAAATACTTCGTATCCTTATCAATATAATAAGGCTCGAACCAATACCCCATGCCAAATGCCATAGAGTATTCCGTCAGCCTTTCTTTCATAAAGTTATTGTAATAATCGAAATCAAAGGAAGTATCCCTGCACATCATTTCAGAAAGAATCCTTCCGCTTTGTCCGACCTCGTTGATCCTGTTGCCAAGAACAAGCGCTTCCTTCTCTGCGAGATTCACAAGATAAGAATTCATCTGATCAATTGATGCGTTCTTTTGCCGAATTGTTGTTATTGTTATTTCAGTACTGAATATTATCAATGCCATCAGGCTGATTATTAATAAAAATAAATTCTTCGTATTCTTCATCGATCGGCCTTTCCAAAACAGATTCACGAACCAGTCGAAATAAGCTGAGTTTCTATGTATATTATACTTTCCGGCAAGACGATTTACAACAGGATATGATGTCGGAATTATGATTTTTCTTTCAGGACAGCTTCAAAAGCACTGACAGCCCTGGCATCAAATCTGGTGCCAATTCCCTGCTTTAGTATCGTGAGTGCAATATCTGATGATAATGGCTCTTTCCTGTATGGTCTGCTCGAGGTCATTGCGTCGTAATCATCAACGACTGTAAGGATTCTGATGGCTATATCAAGCTCCTCCCCTTTTAGCCCATCGGGATATCCCTTACCGTCGATTCTTTCGTGATGGTGCAGCACCATTCTGGCACTGTCCTTTAGAAAATCTATATCTTTTATTATCTCATAGCCAATGACTGGATGTCTTTGAATGACCAAAAACTCCTGTGCTGTCAGCTTGGCCGGTTTATTCAGGATTTCAATCGGGATGCCGATATTTCCAATATCATGCAATATGGCGGCATATTCTAACGCGAGGCATTCTTTTTCTGTCAGATTGAGCTTTTTTGCAGTTTTTAATGCAAATGCCGTGACTCTCAGACTGTGACCCTGGGTATGCAGGTCATTGGCTTCAATTGCATTTGACAGAGACTGCACTGTTATACTATAGCCATCTCTGACTTCCTTCAGAAGATCATATAATTTCAGGTTGATATCTGCAGACTGGCCGTACAGTTCCTGCAGCTCTGCTTTTTTTGCTTCCAGCTCTGACGCTTTACTGTTACGCTGTTCTATACTGCTGCTGCACTCTTCGAACAACCGGTTCAACGACTGCACCGCCGTATCAAATTTCAGGTGCTTCTCTTCTTCAAGTCCTGGAAGCTTATACTGCATCAGTATCCTTTTCAATGGTTTTTCAACAAAGTGGTGAAGAAAGATGTTCAATGCCAGCACAAAAAAGAACATGGAAATGATAAAACTGACGACGATCATTGTTGTATGGCTGTAGATCTCTGTCAGCAGATCAGATTTTGCATAATACGCAACCAGCTTCAGTCCAGTATCCTTGATAGGAGCATAAGCTGTAAGATAATCACCGATTCTTTCTGTTCCTGCACCATCGGCACAGCAGATCCTGGCAAGCTTTTCCGGATCTTCATAAAGAAAGCTTTCACTATACGCCAGATCCTCTTCACATAGCATCTGATTATTCTTGCCGACCAGCATGCCGTCTTCTGTTATCAGTACAAAGGAAACACCGGGATCCTGATCAAGTGAATTAATATAATCGTTAATCTCCAAAAGTGTTATTTCAGCAGTTGCCAGCCCTATATCCTTGTGATCTCTTGTAATTTTTGCTGATATTGTCAGATAATATGTATCCAGATCCTCATCATAATAAGGTCCGGTATAATGATACATACTTTCTGCCGCCATTCCATCCAGATACCATTCTTTTAATGTGTAATCATATTCATCAGTATTATAGTGCCTGACTTCAATGTTTTCTTTTTGTCCGTCATAATAAAAATAAGAACCGGTATAGTCAGCATGCTGATCTTTGTATAACGGCTCGAACCAGTAACCCATACCTGAAATAATTGAATCTGTCATCAGATCATCTTCAATACATGTGCTGTACAGCTCTTCATTCTGCTTCCCGTGCATTATCAGTTCTGCTAGTGTTCTGCTGCTGTTACCTGCTTCATTGATCCGGCTTTCCAGAATTAAGGCTTCCTTTTCAGCCAGGTTCATGATGTATGTGTCTTTTTTTTCCATTGTTTCTTTTTTTTGACTTACCGTAAAAATCGGAACCTCTGCACTGAAAATAAGAAAAGCAATCATGCTGATAATAAGTAAGAATAGATTTTTTGTATTTTTCATTTCCCCGCCCAAATTAATGAAAACACACCATAAGCTGCATGGTTGTATTCTAACAGATTATATACTAATATTCAGCAATTCTTTTTTATTCTGTAATAAATTTAATTTTAATTACTCAAATCGTGTATAAAATATAAAAAATCAGATACCGCGGTTAATTTACAGAACAAAAAAGAGGCTGAAAGCCTCTTTACAGATACAACCAATAACCCTGATACCGGCAGACATTGCTGTGCGGTATCCTGTTCTAGTGATATGCGATGATCTTTTTATAGAAAAGCTCAACTTCTTCTGCAATCCTGTCCATGGAAAAATCCGTGGAATAGGTATATGCATTATCAGACATACTCATGCGCAATTTTTGATCTTCCATAAGTTCAATCACTTTTTTAGCCCAGAGCTCTTCATTTTCCGGTGTTTTATACCCATTGAATCCATCCTGTATAACATCGTCACTGCCGCTGGCTTTGATTGTGACCGCAGGACACCTTCCTGCCATGGCTTCCAGCAGCACCATGCCCTGCGTTTCAGATTTTGAGCAGAACACGAACATATCTGAAGCCAGATAATATGCGGGTATTTCAAAGGGCTGAACCATCCCGGTCAGTACGATCTCCTGCTGCAGGGAATATTCGGCAATCATCTGCTCTATGTGCTCTTTTTCGGGGCCGGTTCCAATCAGCATGCAGGTAAAACTGATATCAGAGTGTTCTTTTACATAGGACAGTCCTCTGATCAGAAAATCGATATTCTTCTCAATGGAAAGTCTCGATACCGAGCAAAGCAGCATTTGTTTATCTGCTGCGTATTTATGTCTGATCTCCCCCTGCTTCTGCGGTGTAATGGCATCATACTTTGAAAAGTCTATTCCCGTCGGAACCACAAGCTTCTTTCTGCTGACGCCGACATTTTCAAGATATTCACCTGCTGTTACGGTCGGTGCTATAATGCCCTGGCATTTCTGCCCAAAGCTCCTGATCAGCTTATGGGATATAACATTCTTAAACAACAGACGGAAAGCAGGCAGGTTGTCAGCATACATTTCGAACCTTGTATGATATGTCAGAACAACCGGTGTTCCGTGCTTTTTTGCCAGTCTTAAGCCTTTCGCTCCCATCCAGAACGGATGATGAACGTGGACGATATCATAGGATGTATTATTAAATTCTTTATTGATCCCTCTGGCATATATATTAGGAACGACCAGCTTGAATTTTTCTGCAGGCTTGCAGTGAATTCCCTTACATCGGTAGACCTTTTCATCACTTTCTGTCCCGGGGTACATAGGAGCAAAAACCTTCACTTTGTTACCTCGTTTACGAAGCGATTCGGCAAGCAGATCCACCGAGATCGGCACACCGCCAATATACGGCAGATAGTTATTCGTAAACATTGCAATCTTAAGTTTTTTATCCTGTGCGTCCTGGCTCAAATCCTGATCAAAATTTCTGTAGAAATCGACTTCTTTGGAAATTCTTTTGTAAAAGAACAGTGCTGTCAGTAATGTCAGCAGAAGGATCAGAATAAAATTGATAAAGTGAAAATAAATGATTGCTTCTATCATCATTGCACAGCTACCGGCACGCTGCAGCAGGCTGTTCGATGCCTTTGTCATCTCATCAACAGATTCCACGCTGATGCTGCTCCCATCAACATTTACCTTGTAATAATGATACAGAACGCCGCAGTTCTCATTATATGATGATATTCCTGCATTACCGTTTGATGAATAGATGACTCCGCTGCTGTCAGTTCTGCTGTTTATTACCTCACCGTTATAAAACACATAATCGACCTGATGTTCTGCAAATGTATCTTTCAGTACAGCACCAAAAGCAGTGTCTTTAATTGCATTATCCGACTTTCCGCCATCCGGTGCGTTGTTCATGAAAACAAATACATTCTCATAAGCATCTGCTTTTGTCAATTCATCTTTCAGCCACTCTGTCTGCATATCAGCATAGGTCACACCTGTTGTGTCTAAAAAAATAAAGTAACTGCTGCTATAGGCAAATGCATAATAGTATGGTCCAAAATGATCATAATACCGCTCTATCCCGCCATCTGTTCTTTCATGATCTCCAAACCCCACAAAGACAGGCATCTCCAGCCGGTTCAGCATATCATTGAGTATCCTGTATTTCTCTTCTGCCCCATCAATAACTGCATTTCCGGGTGCAATGGCAAACACCACATCATCACTGCCGTTCACTTTATC
>QKDK01000377.1 GCA_003252135.1 Clostridia bacterium | reverse complement strand
ATGCCAGAAACCGCACGTATGTTCTTGTTCATCATAACACATTGCTAACTTCAACCACAATATAATTTTCGAAAACATTTCCAGCTGCTAAAAAACAATATAAAAATATGCTTATAGTGTGATACTTGTCTACTTGACACTGTCATAATAAACCGTTATGATTTTGTAATAAAAGCAAAACTTTTACAGTTTACGTCGTAGACGACAGAATGAGGAGATTTTATGAAAAAAGCAATTGCATTAATAATCATTTTTACAGTTTTACTGACTGGATGTTCTTCAAAACAGAACAGCACATCACAGTCAAACAGTCTGAATTCAAACACAGAAGACACATCTTCGAATGTAACAGATACGTCTGAGCAGAGCACTCCAACCGTTACACCTGCCTCTGAATCTGCTACTTCGACTCCGCTGCCTGCGACACCGACAAATACCGCAACTGCGACACCTGAGCCTACATCAGAGCCGACTGTTGCTCCGGATGCTGCCGATGACAGTCTTTCTGTTTTCGCAGATCTGCCGGAATACTTTTATTTTTCCAGTGGTGCCGGTGCATGGAGCACAGATCTTACGATTAACGCAGACGGAACATTTTCCGGTGTCTACCATGATACGAACATGGGTGAATCAGGGGATGGATATTCTAACGGTACGATCTACTACTGTAACTTCAGCGGTAAATTTACCACTCCCGTAAAGATTGATGACTACTCCTACTCGATGTATATCGAAACTCTTGAAATGGACGGTACCCCGGGGGATGAGTCCATTGAAAATGATGTCAAATACATTTACTCAGAAGCATACGGTCTGACCAATGCCAATGAGATCATCCTTTACCTGCCAGGCTTCCCGGTTGCCGATCTTCCGGAGGATTTTGTTATGTGGAGCGATCTTTACACCTATGAAGAACAGCCTGAAACGCTTCCTTACTATGGGCTTTTCAATGTACAGGATGGGGACGGATTTGTAGGTTATATGGAGTAAGTATTATACGTAAGATTATGTAAGGTTGATATTCTGAATAAGGTGCTCTGTCTATGTGTTTTCTTTTGAATACCACACTTCTTTATCTGTTAAAAGCGCTGTTGAAAGTCTTGTGTAAGATCTTTCAAAGCGCTTTTTTAACATCACCCCCGGATGATTACTTCTCTTGCACAGGTACAAGCTTTTATATCTGATTCTGTCTTTTTATAGTACTCCTTCATTTTCTTTGGACAGGTAATGATGAGCTCCGGTATCTCATCCCGCATAGACATCTGCTTTTCTGTCTTATTCTTTCTTACCTCTCCGATTACTGCTTTTATGTATTCACCAAATTCGAGACTATCTTTGTTAATGTTCTTTGCATTCCAGATAAGACAGTGCAGGAAAGGCTCCTTTTCGTATTGTTTAAAGAATTCCTGATAGATATGATTTGTTACGTATGGTGTGTAAATCGCATATAATTTCAAGATTCCAAGCAGACTGCTTATGGCTTACAAAAAGAAACACTATATTTGTGTCTAATACTATCACCCATTTTAGCCTGCGTATATGGGATTAATTTATCATTCTGTAATCTGCCAAATACAATTCCCGGATCTCTTTTTATTCTCCTTGAAAAATCTTTGATTGTTCCTTCATCAAAAGTCGTATTATCATTTATAAAGGTTTCATATTCTGCTTGAGGAATTAATGCTTCCTGAGCATAATGATCTGCACCTTTTTCATAATCAGTATTATTATCGGTAAACGTAATTCCGTAATCACTATTTATTATGCCTTCCTATTCTTTATTTCAATTATTTCTTTTTCCTTTTTATCCAGTTCTTCCAGATTCTCATCCTTCGTTAATCCACAGCCATAGGTGCCGGTATAATCCGCATTCATTCTACCGCATTTACTGCATTTCCAGCCTTTGTTGTCAATAATATAGTTTTCATATGCAGTATCACTTTTATTCTGCTGCCTTTTAAGTGGTGTATCATAATCCAACTTAATCAATATAATGAAAAAGTATAATAAAAAAGTCCATAACGCCCTCCTCACTAATATTAATCCAATTATACAGAATATTCCATCCTATGTAAATCTTTTCTTTTTCCCAATGTGAACCATCTGGAGCAGTACCGCAAGGAGCACTCCCGCAATTCCAATTCCGAAGAATACTTTCGGAAGTTCTATAACATCTGCCAGTGCCCCGGAAGCAGGAAATAGTATAATCATCATGACCGAGAAAGACAGACTGTTTAGGGATAGAAGTGTTGCACGCTGCTTCGTTGGTATCATGTGATTTAACTTCGTTGACTGAATCGGATACAGGGAGGCATTGAAAAAGCTCGCCAGGCAAAGCGCTGCGACAGCCGGATACAATTCATTCATTCCAAAGACCACAAGCGCAGTTGCAATAAACGCTGCAGCCAGAAATTCGATCCAGTCTTTGCTTATTTTGAACAACCAGTCACTTGTTAAAGCGCCAACGCAGGAGAAGATCCCCGATGCAAGCATAATAAAGCTGATCTGAATCTTATTTAACCCTAAATCATTGAAGAACTGCTGACTATAGAACAGCATAACACAGTACACCGTAAATATAAGCGAATAGGATGCTATAATGGTCAAAAGCTTATGATTTGATTTTATGATTAAAAAGCTTGCTGTAAAATGTTCTTTCACCTGCAGATTCATAGCATGAGATAGTACATCTGGTTCTTCGAGCAAATCTGCTTTTCCCTCCGTGCTGTTCTTATCCGGAGACCTCTTACCTATTGAATCTTCTGCCGGCGGCTCCTTCATCAGCAGAACCGGAAGGACACTTAGCACCGCAATCAACGTACAGACAAGGTAACACCAAAGATAAGAATATTCTGCAATAATACCGCCGACCAAGGTAGAGATTCCCTGTGCAGCTTCGATCAGGAAATTGATTCTTCCATTAATTATCAGATACTTATCTTCTTTTCCGATGAATTTTAAACTGTCAAAAACAAGAGCTTCTTCTGCACCGGAATTAAAATTATAGCTTAATGCCTGAATGATAAATCCGGCAGCGAACTGCCAGAAATGTCCGGACAGGACCATAACAATACACGAAACTGCCATCAAAAGCCTTCCGGTCAGTATTGTTTTCTTTCGGCCTAATAAATCAGCCACTGCACCGGATGGGACTTCAAATACAACACTTGTTGCATGAAAGATTCCTTCGAGCAAGCCAATCTGCAGCAGATTCATTCCCTTGAAAGCCAGATAGAGCACCCATATGGAATTGGACATATTCAGATTGTTTATAAAGGTGTATATATAGTCTAACACCACATTTCGCATCAGCTTCTGTGATAAGGTCTGTAACGCCTGTGTTGTTCTTCTTTTGTTTGGTTTTAAATTATTCGTCATTTCATTTGAATTATTCATTGTCGTAATTCCTTTTCTTATCATGTATTTTGCGCATAAAAAAATCAGGAGAATCTTTTTTAAGATTGCCTGATTATACCTGGAATTACCTGCGAATTGTTCACTTTATGCTATAGAATTCAAGTAAAATGACCTAAAAATGAACGCAGTAATCCCGTAAGCAAGAGTAAATGCTTGCTTTTATAAGACCGCTGCTGCTGCAAATAGGAGTAAATCCTAATCCGTTCATTCTTTTCTCCATTCTACCTGCTATAGGTAACGTAACACTGTTTCATTCAACTGAGTGCTGCAACCGCAATATAACACATAAGGGAAAGATCTGTCAAGCACAACCCTTCCCTTTTTCTATCATCCCTACTACCTTGCAGATTTATGCTGCAGGATTATGCTGCAGGTTTATGTTGCAGGCTTATGCTGCAGGTTTATGTTGCAGAATTATGTGTTGGATTATGTTGCAGGTTTACGATGGTTGCGCTATAACGGTCGTTTCAAATCAACAGTTTCAGGCTGATTACGTTATACCGACTGACCTGGTTGTCTAGTTAAACCATCTGTCTCATGGTGATTGCTTTCTATCGCCTGCATCGTGCCAGATGGCTACTTCATGCCATTTGCGTATTTTTGTGCGTGAGCCTTTATTAGCGCAACGTCCTCAAAGTAATTGATCCTCATGGCCCTCTTTACATCATCGACTGTCTTTGAGGCTGCTTCCCTTGCTTTTTCACTTCCTTTGTTCAGAATATCATAGACTGATGCAATGTCTTTCTCCCATACCTTACGATTTGCACGAATCGGTGCAAGTTCTGACTGAATGATTTTATTTAGGAATTTTTTTACCTTCACATCACCAAGACCACCACGCATATAGTGCTCCTTTAACTCATCAAGTCCTTGGTATTCCGGCAGAAATTCTGTAAAATGCTCTGACCTACTGAAGGCATCCAGATATAGAAAGACCGGATTCCCTGCGACCTGACCCGGATCTTCCACCCGAATATGGTTCGGGTCCGTATACATGGACATAATTTTTTGTCTGCATTCTTCCTCCGTATCAGCGAGATATATACAGTTTCCTAAGGACTTGCTCATCTTTGCTTTTCCGTCGGTACCTGGCAGACGCAGGCAGGCCGCATTTTCCGAAAGCATTGCAGTAGGTTCTGTTAATGTATCCCCGTATACTTCGTTGAATTTACGAACGATTTCTCTTGTCTGTTCTATCATCGGAAGCTGATCTTCTCCAACCGGCACCGTGGTTGCCTGAAAGGCTGTAATATCCGCTGCCTGGCTGATCGGGTACGTAAAGAATCCGACCGGTATGCTTGTTTCAAAGTTTCGTTGCTTGATTTCTGACTTCACGGTAGGGTTGCGCTGCAGTCTGGACACCGTTACCAGATTCATATAATAGAAAGAAAGCTCCGCCAGTTCCGGCAGCATCGACTGTATGAATAATGTTGATTTCTCAGGATCAAGCCCGCATGATAAATAATCAAGGGCTACTTCTACTATGTTCTGCCTTATCTTCTCCGGGTTCTCCGCATTATCTGTTAGTGCTTGCGCATCTGCTATCATAATGAATATCTTATCATATATTCCTGAATTTTGCAGGGTAACGCGTTCTCTGACCGACCCTGCAAAATGTCCTACATGCAGCCTTCCCGTTGGTCTGTCTCCTGTTAAAATTACTTTTTCCATTTCTGCCCCTTTCCTGCACAAGTTCTGTGCATAAACCAAAATCTTATCATTGGTTATAATTTGCCCTGCTTTCTGCACAGATTTGCTGCGCAGATTTTCTGTACAGATTTGCTGTAAACAGCAAGCTTTCGCATAGTGATAACTTCCTTTCGCATAAGTGCGCATCCTGCTCGGAGTGCTTTTTGTATTATGGCAGATTCAGAAAACTTGCTTATAATACAATAAAAAAAGTCCCTGACTATTGCATTACAACAATAGTCAAGGACGGTTTCTATACAGACCCGCGGTGCCACCTTGTTTTGTGGTTTCCCACACTCTTAGCGAAATACATTCATATTTCCGGCAACTTACGTATGCCTAACGTCATGGAATACTCGGATCTCTCCTTTGACCATGCCCTCCGTGGTCCATTTACTGAACTGCATCTCTACGGTTTCTCAGCATCCCCGCTCTCTGTAAGCGCATTACAATACGTTTGTTTGCTTTCAGTTTTATCTCCTGCACATGCTTTTTGTGCATTACAAGTTTGCTAAGCGAACTTGCAGACTGAAAATGTTTTGCTTTCAGTTTTATCTCCACCTCAACGGTTTACTATTCAAATGTTCTTTTTATTATAGTCCTAATAGAGTTTTTGTCAAGCCATACAGCACCTTTCGTCTGCTCACTCTGTTATTTTTACTATTATATGCTCTATAGCAGTGTGTCTGTGCATGTATATAATGTGAAGCAGTCCATTCCTGTCGCGGCACATGGCAGGCTGACACTTGTTTCCTGGGGGCGGGGCCAGTTCAATCAGATTTTCCCATGTCACTCCCTCATCTTTTGTGAAAGCCAGTGTCAACGGGCTTCTTTCATGCCAGTCGGCAACCGGTGTATTATTATATGCCATTAAAATCGTATCTTTATCCCAGCTGATAATATCTATTTTACTCTCATTATTCAAAATACCGCTTGGAACAGGCTTTGTCCAGGTCAAGCCTCCATCTATGCTTTCTGACATATAGGAGGGCACTGCTTTAATTCCGTCTCCCCACCCTGTTGAACCGGGGCAGGTACGTGTGAACATTTTAATGGTGCCATCCGGACGCAGACAAAGAGCAGGCTCTCTGATCAGGTTACCGTCATCTGCAAAAAGAAGAGGTCCCTGTGACCAGGTATCCCCGTCATCTTTTGATATATAGATTCGAACAGCTCCAAAATACTTATCCTTGATCTCGCTGCTGGTTGATGCAAGAACGATCGTCCCATCCGCCAGAAGTATACTGTCATTGGATGCATGACCGCTCTGGATACCTGCCGGTACTGCAGGCTGCCACGTTCTCCCGCCATCTGTTGTTTTACGCATCCACAGTTCATCTCTTCCGTTACACCAGGTGGTAAAATTTGTTTCGGTATCTAAAAATTTAGCATATAGCAGAATGATTTCACCTTTTTTATTCCTGATGAACACCGGATCATGGCAGCAGTAACGTATATCACAGCCTACCGCATCCGGATTGCTCCACTGATCTTTCCCTGCCTCCAGAACAGATACCCAGTCCTTGGCATCCCGCCCCATCGGATCGCCGTTCCATTGCAGAAAACCTCCGTTCCATACAGCCAGAAGATTGCCGTTGTCTGCGAGTGTCAAACTTGGCATATGGTAGCACTGTCTTTCATCAAACCAGTCAACGACCCATTTTCTTTCAACGATTTCTGCTTTCATTATATACATCCCTTTCTGCTTCTATTTTAATTAATTACCCTGTTACTATTTCTCTTGCTTTCTAAATAATCATTTATTCTTATCCGTTTTATTTGATTTACTGCAAAATACTGCTGTCAAAAACTGTGTAACAGAAAGTACCAGCAGGCTGACCATCTGTACGGGAAGTGAATTTCCAAAAAATGCACCAACCAGTAATATAATAGCAATTCCAACGCTTCTTCCCAATACAAGAACACATTCATTGATGGCAAACATCTCCGGGCGGTGTTTATCAAGCTCTGAAGTTTCCTGCAATCTGTCAATAAAATTTGAATAACTTGAATTTTCAATGAATCCTGAAAACAACGAATTCAGGACTGTAAAAACAAAGATCATACCGATAGTAAGATGGAACAGACACACAGCCGCTGCTGCACTTAATACCGAAACAGCCAGAGTCATATACCGAACTCTGTTTCGCTGGTTCAAAAGCCTGCTCATCAGCACAAACGAACATACGGAAACCAGGGCCGCTACAAAACTGTTCACCCCGATTACCAGTTCGTTGCTGATCATCTGATACAGAACAATGCTAAGGATAAAGGAGAAGACACCTTCTCTGATTCCTTTGTTCCCCTGTGCCAGCATTGCATACCTGAGACGCTTGTTTCTCCATAGGAGTTGTAATGACTGAATATATTCCACTTTCTGAGTATTGGCTGTCTGTCCTTTCGGAAGCTTTATGGCCAAAACTGCCGTTATAATTGAAACCAGAAATGCCAGGGCAAAAACAATCAGGTAGCCTCTCTGATGTCCTCCCCTTGTTATGATAAATCCTGCAAGCAGAGGCGCTGTCAGGTTAACTATCGACATACTGATCCCAATAATTGCAACACCACTGTCACGGTTTTTAGCCTCAGTCGTATCTGATAGCAGATTCCCGTATGCTAACCAGTAAAAACCATCCGACAGTCCAAGCAAAGTCGCCAGTAGCAAGTGATACTCCGACACACTTCCCTTTGAAAGCAGCAAAACGATCAATATCAGATATAGAACATTATATCCTGCAATTCCAAGCACTGCAACAAAGCCGGGACTCGTCCTGTGCAGCACCGGAGCGGCCAGCAGCATGGAAATGGCACCTGTTAAAAAGAAAAACAAATTGTACATAAGTACAACATCGATATCATTGCTTTCACCCAGCAGTAAAGTGTTGATAAATACGCCGGGCAGCTTTACTGCGACCAGAAAACTGGTATGCACCAGCAGAAAAAAATAATACCCTTTATGAAGTGTATCCCCA
>QKDK01000203.1 GCA_003252135.1 Clostridia bacterium | reverse complement strand
TGTTCTTTATCTCTACCACACAAAGTCATACAGCGGTATGCAGAAAATTAATGGATACAAAGACGCAGTAACTGCTTTTGGACTGCCGCTGGATGATTCTCTGATGCTGCTTGCCAAAAACAATATGTTGCAGACGCAGGAACTTCTGACGAAGGTATATGAAGAAGGTCTCGTATTCGATGCCATCATGGCAGCCGAAGATCTTCTTGCAGTCGGCGCAATCAAATTCGGACGTGACAAGAACCTTAAGATTCCTGAGGATCTTGCCGTCATAGGATATAATAATTCGCTGCTGTCTACAGCATGTGAGCCGGAACTTACTACGGTGGACAATCACATTGAAACATTAAGCATTACTGCTGTTTCCTCACTTATGAGAGTATTTGAAGGACATGATGTTCCGAATAAGACAACGATATCCAACGATTTAATACTCCGTGGAACAACAGATTTCAAAAAACAATATTATTAAGAAATGAGGTTTCGTATCATGGAATTTATGTCGAAGGATTTTTTATTGAAATCTGAAACTGCAAAAAAGCTTTATCATGAGTATGCTGCAACCATGCCGATTATTGATTATCACTGCCATATCAACCCGCAGGAAATTGCTGAGGACAGAAAGTTCGATACAATCACACAGGTATGGTTAGGCGGAGATCATTATAAATGGCGCCAGATGCGTTCTAACGGAATTGAAGAGAAATATATAACAGGAAATGCAAGCGATCGTGAAAAATTTAAAGCCTTTGCTGCAACACTCGAAAAAGCAATCGGAAATCCGTTATATCACTGGAGTCATCTGGAACTGCAGCGGTATTTCAATATATCCGAGCCTCTGACCTCTGCAAATGCAGATGAAATATTTGACATTTGCAATGAAAAGCTCGCAAAGGCTGACATGAGCGTCAGAAATATTATCAGAAAATCCAATGTAACGACAATTTGCACTACAGATGATCCGGTCGATGACCTGAGATGGCACAAACAGCTGTCAGAAGACAAAAGTTTTGAGGTGAAGGTACTTCCTGCTTGGCGTCCGGATAAAGCAATGAATATTGAGAAGCCGGAATACATTGATTATATCAGTCTTCTTGCAAAGGCTGCAGACTGCACCATTCATACATTTGAAGACCTGAAAAAAGCTATTATGAAACGTATGGAGTTTTTTCATGGTATGGGTTGTTCTGTTTCTGATCATGGTATCAATTTTGTTGTTTTCAAACCTGCTGCAGCTGATGTGATCGAGAATATTTTCAGTAAAAGAATGTCTGGTTCTGCTGTTACCGAAGAAGAAGAACTTCAATTTAAAACAGCCTTTATGGTATTTATCGGAAAAGAATATCACAGACTTGGCTGGGTGATGCAGCTGCATTATGGCACAAAGAGAAATAACAATGCATTAATGCTGAAAAAACTTGGACCTGACACCGGATATGACTGTATCAATAACTATGCACCTGCCGCAGAGCTTGCAGATTTTTTAAACGCATTGAATATAGATGATCAGCTTCCGAAGACAATTCTTTATTCATTAAATCCAAACGATAATGCGGTGATAGGAACCATTATCGGCTGTTTCCAGGACGATTCTGCTATTGGTAAGATTCAACAGGGTTCTGCCTGGTGGTTCAACGATCACAAAACGGGCATGACTGATCAGATGATTTCACTTGCAAATTTGGGACTTTTAGCTAATTTTGTCGGTATGCTGACTGATTCGAGAAGCTTTCTATCTTATACAAGACATGAATATTTTAGAAGGATCCTTTGCAATCTGCTCGGTGATTTTGTTGAAAACGGTGAGTATCCTGCCAATATTGACTTCCTCGGAAGTATGGTCAAGGATATTTCCTATAATAACTGTGTAAGATATTTTAAGTTCTAATAGTATAATAAAAGGATGTGAGCCTTGAGATTATAAGGTTCACATCCTTTTCTTTAAAACAATCCAGTAATCATACCATCCTCGTCAACACCGACATATTCGGCTGCCGGAACCTTTGGCAGACCAGGCATAGTCATGACAGTTCCTGTAATGGCAACAACAAAACCGGCACCTGCTGATACATAGACCTCTCTTATGTTTATTGTAAAGTTTTTAGGGCGCCCAAGTTTTTTGGGATCATCTGATAATGAATATTGATTTTTTGCCATACAGACAGGCAGATTTGAAAATCCTAAAGCAGCCAGGTCCTTTAACGAAGCTGCTGCTGTCGCATCAAAGGTCACACCGTCTGCACCATAGATTTCTTTTGCGATAGTTTCAATCTTCTGAGGAAGAGGTAATTCATCCGGATAGAGCAGTGAAAAATCATTGGGTGCTTCTAGTGCCTGCAATACTTCTTCTGCCAGAGCAATTCCGCCTTCACCGCCTTTTGCGAATACATCGGCAACGGCAAAACGACAGTTATAACTTTCGCAATGCTTTTTAACAAAAGCAATCTCAGCATCGGTATCTTCTGCTCTGTGATTCAGAGCAACAACAATAGGAACATGATATTTGTGAAGATTCTCAATATGCTTATCAAGATTCACGATGCCCTTTTCCAGAGTGACCAGGTCTTCTTTTATCAGATCTTCTTTTTGCATACCGCCGTTATATTTTAACGCACGCATGGTAACTGTGATCACAACTGCAGATGGCTTAAGATCAGCTTTTCTGCATTTAATATCAAAGAATTTTTCAGCGCCAAGGTCAGCGCCGAAACCGGCTTCGGTAACAACGACATCAGCAAGTTTTAAGGCTGCTTTTGTGGCGCGGACACTATTACAGCCATGAGCAATATTAGCAAAAGGACCGCCATGAACGATGGCAGGAGTATGCTCCAGCGTCTGAACCAGATTAGGTTTTATAGCATCTTTTAACAAGGCTGCCATTGCTCCTACTGCTTTCAGATCTGCAGCTGTCACTGGTTTTTTATCATAGGTATAGGCAACAATGATGTTGCCAAGTCGGACCTTTAAGTCAGCCATTGAATCAGTCAGACAAAGAATTGCCATGATTTCTGACGCAACAGAGATGACAAAACCATCCTCTCTGGTTACCCCATCCGCTTTTCTTCCGAGACCAACAACAATATTTCTCAGAACACGGTCATTCATATCCATGCAACGTTTCCAGACGATCTGTTTGGGATCGATGTTTAATTCATTGCCCTGATGCAGGTGATTATCGAGCATTGCAGCCAGGAGATTGTTTGCAGAAGTTATGGCATGAAAATCTCCGGTAAAATGAAGGTTCAGATCCTCCATTGGTACGACCTGTGCATATCCACCGCCTGCAGCGCCTCCTTTGATGCCAAAGCATGGGCCAAGGGAAGGCTCGCGTAATGCAATCACCGATGATATATTCAGCTGTCCCAAAGCTTCTCCTAGTCCGACTGTAATTGTTGTTTTACCTTCACCCATAGGTGTCGGATTTATGGCTGTAACTAGTACTAGTTTACCGTCAGGGTTTGATTCGATTCTTTTCAGACATTCATCGCTTAACTTTGCTTTGTCTTTTCCGTAGAATTCGAGTTCATCTTCCGGAATGGAAAGTTTTGCAGCAATATCTTTAATGTGAAGCAGTTTCGTTTCATGTGCAATTTGAATGTCAGTTTTCATGTTACAAGGCTCCTTCTTTATTCATAATATATTCTAGATATAAGCGCACGAGATTTATATCTGTGCACTGATACAGCATTCGGGCACCGACAACATCTTCGATTTCATTAAAAATCAAATCGTCATTGTCATCAATGATAAAATCTATACCAACCAGACCAAAATCAAACTTTGTAATGATTTTTTCAACAAGGAACTTCTCCTGTTGCTTTAAATCATAAAGACAGACCTCACCGCCCAGCGAAAAATTAGATCGGAAATCATTTTTTCCGATACGCAGTATGGCCGCAATGATCTTATTTCCAATTACATAGACACGTACATCTTTGTTTTTTGTTCCTATTCTTGGCTGTAATACCATATCTGAAGACTTCATGGATCTTATCAGGTCTGCTTTTCTGTCATTATTATATAAGAATACCGAAGTTCCACCGTGTCCGTCAACTGCTTTTATTACATAGTCTGAATTTTTTATTTCAGTTCTTTCCAGAACCTGATCTGCCAGGCTGAATTTAATAAAAGAAGTATCAGGCATTTGAATACCTGTACCGGCCAGGTATTGGTAGGTTTTAGCCTTGTCATTGCACATCTCCGCAATAAATGCATTATTCCAGACAGAATAACCCATCATTTCAAGATGTCTGCTAAGAAATGGGTAAATTGTTCGCACAATAACGAATTTTGGAGGCCGCAGTTCTTCTTCTGAACATGATAAATACAGTACATTCTCCTTTACTCCAAAGGATAGCTTTTCGGCAATCAGCAGCTGCATGATAAGACCAAGCTTTTCGCCTTCCTTCTCATAAAAGGATATATATGTTTTATTCTTTACGGCATCATCTTCTGAATAGATCAGCCAGAAAACCTCTGTTCTTTGCTGCATAACATTCTCCCGAATTTCGAAATTAAGCCCCAATTCATTTTATTTTATTAAGAATATGCTCCATAATGTGTATGGCAGCATTCACACCCGTACAATCATAAATATTTTTAAAATGTGCATTTGAGTTGACCTCACAAAGAATAGGTTCCTCATTATCTCCAAATAAAAGATCAACACCGCAAAAGTCAAGCTGTAAAGCCTTTGCTGCCTTGCAAGCCAGCTCGATCTGCAACGTGTCAGGCGTATACGATTCCATTTTACCTCCAAGAGTCAGATTTGCTCTGAAATCGCCGGTTACAGAATAACGAAGCATGGCTGCGATGACCTGATCGCCGACCACCTGAAGTCTCAGATCAGATCCGGCGTTCATGGATATGAACTCTTGAAATAACATGGGTCTGGCACCTATTTTATGAATTCTCTCTTCTGATTCTTCATGTGAAGTTACAAGATATACCTGTTGACCAAAAGAACCGTAAGCCTCTTTAATAATAAAAGGATAATTGAGCTCTTCTTCTGCTTTTACAAGAAAATCAAGATTATTATATCCAATATTATCATATGTAAATGGTGCAATTATAGTTTTTGGCATAGGAATATTCTTATTTTGAAGAAGAATATGCGTCAGCCTTTTATCATCACATGCTTCTATTGCATAGGATGAATTAAACACCGGCAATCCGAGCAGTTCAAGATGTTTTGCAAGGCGTATATCTTTATCCCAGAACAAAACAAAATCTGGCAGCGTCTCGTGTAATAAAACACCTGATCTGTTGCTGCTGATATAAGCCATGCATTCGGCGTTGGTCACGATGTTCATCTTAATACCGCAGCTTCCGGCAGCAATCAGCAGATATTGATTGATTTCATTGAATTTATTGCTATTTAGAAATTCGTTAATTATTAACCATGCAGTTCTTTTATGCATTTTCCTCATTAAAAGCCTCAAATTCTTCCATTGACATCAGGATTTTTCTTGGCTTTGTACCCTCCTCTTCTCCAACGACACCTGCTTCAGCAAGCTGCTCCATAATGCGGGCAGCACGATTGAATCCGATACGGTAAACTCTTTGCAGCATTCCAATAGATGCTTTATCTTTTTCGATAATAAAACGTGCAGCTTCATAAAAATACTCATCTTTGCCGGTAGGTGCAATGGATTCTGCTGTTCCTGATGATGTATTGGAATTCTTTATATGATTGCTGACTTCTTCGCTGTATTTTGGTTCAAGATTCTGCTCTTTAATAAAATCCACAATGGCACTGACTTCTTTATCAGAGATAAAAGCACCTTGAACTCGGACGGGTTTTGGAAAACCAGAAGGATAAAATAACATATCACCTTTGCCAAGAAGCTTCTCGGCACCGCCGCTGTCTATAATGGTTCTGGAATCTACAGAAGAGGAAACTGCAAAAGCAATTCTTGACGGAACATTTGCTTTGATTACACCAGTGATGACATTGACAGAAGGACGTTGTGTAGCAATGACAAGATGAAGCCCTGCTGCTCTGGCCATTTGTGCTAAACGGCAGATAGCATCTTCCACTTCATTAGAGGCTACCATCATAAGATCTGCAAGTTCGTCAACGATAATAACGATCTGCGGCATTTTATGAAACAAATCATTACTGCAATATGGTTCTTCTTTTATTCGCTCATTATAACCTTTCAGATCACGCACATGCATTTCAGCAAATTTGTTATAACGGTCTGTCATCTCCATAACTGCCCAGTTCAGTGCTGCAGCTGCTTTTTTAGGATCCGTGACCACAGGAATTAAAAGATGTGGTATGCCGTTATAAGAACTCAGTTCCACGACCTTTGGATCGATCATCATCAGTCTAACATCAGACGGACTGGATTTATATAATATACTTGCGATCAGAGTATTAATACAAACTGATTTTCCTGAACCTGTGGCACCGGCTATTAAAAGATGCGGCATCTTAGCAATATCAGATACAATGATCTGACCTCCGATATCACGTCCAACTGCAAAAACAATATCCGATGGATGTTCAGAAAATTCTTTGGAATCGATCAGGTCACGTATCATTACAGATACATTTTCTTTATTGGGCACCTCTATACCAATTGCTGCTTTACCCGGAATCGGAGCTTCAATACGGACATCGGCTGCAGCAAGATTTAATTTGATATCATCAGCAAGACTAGTGATCTTGCTACCTTTCACACCCTGTTCAGGCTGCAGTTCATAACGCGTTACACTTGGACCGCAGCTGACATTGATCAGTTTTACCTGTACGCCAAAACTGTTTAAAGTAGATATCAGCTTGTTTGCCGTTGAATCCATCTCCTGACGGCTCATGCCTGTTGTTGCACCTTTGGGCCTGGCAAGTAATGAAACCGGCGGAAATTTATATTTCTTCTCTTCTGTTATGCTCTGGTCAATGAATAACGGTTCAGTTACAGCATGATCGTTTCCGGAAGAACTCTGTCCTGCGGTATTTTTACCTTCATTATGTGCTGTTTCTGAAGCATTGGATTTATTGTTATTTGAATTTTTTTGTGAGTCATCTTTTACTGAAGAAAATGACTGCTCATTGGCAGTTCCAGAATCATGAGTACTTCTTTTCATGCTCCCCGATGCATCATCATGTTCCTGTATCCGGGAAGGAGAGGTATATGTGTTATGGATTGCCGGTTCTTCTTTATCATAAATATCAATATCACTTTTTTTGCTGCCGCTGCCAGAATGATTAAATTTTTTGTGCAATTCTTCTTCGAATATAGAATCCCTGAAGGTATCCTTTTCTCTGACGGCAGATTCATTAATGGTATAACCCTGAATGACTGGCTTTATTTCTTCAACATTAAAATCACTGAAATCATCACTATCAGCGAAATCAATACTATTATAGTTATCACATGCATCAGGATCTTCGTCTGCAGTTTTAGGTTTTTGAACTTGTTTTTGACCCTGTTTTTTAGCCGGGACTGATTGTTCATTACTATCAGAATCATGTTCGGAACGGATGCTATCAGGTTTTGTACCTTTCGCTCCTTTTAATTTCAGCATTTCAAGAAAACCGATAGGTTTTTCCTGTTCTGGTTCCTCTTCATCGTATTGTTCAGATGTATCACTTGGTGATAATGTAACAATACGCGCTTTTCTTCTGTCTCTTATATAGAGGTCTGCCTCCATATCTTCCATTTCAGAAAATTCCTGTTTTCTTAATTGATATCTTTCTCTGTTTTTTCGAAATGATTCAGAGCTTTTTCTACCAAAGTACGAAAGCAGTGCTTTTCCGGATAAAATCATAAAAAATATGAGAATCAGAGCAATCAGGATAATAACTGCAGCAATTTTGCCAAAAAGAGACTGAAGGGGTGAACAGATCAACGCACCTAAAAAACCTCCGCCGCTTCGGTTCGCAGATGATTTAACATAATATCCAAAGATTGTTGTTTCAGCATCATAATCACTTAACAGCTGAATCAGCGAAGTTAATAGAAGCACAATGATTGTGCCTGATATTATCTTTTGTCTTGCCAGAGTACTTCCTTTATTGGCAAGTGAAAAAGCCACCAGGAAAAAAAGTACAAAGGGAAAAACATTGGTGAAAACAC
>QKDK01000038.1 GCA_003252135.1 Clostridia bacterium | reverse complement strand
ATTGAGAAACCAGAATTAAAGCAGTATTTTCATGAGTTTCAGGAATATGAACCTTTATGCCGTTTTAACGGCTGTCTGCACAGGAATGAACCGGGTTGTGCTGTGAAGGCTGCACTGGAACGACATGAAATACATGCAGGCAGATACAATAATTATCTTCAGATGCTGTCTGAACTGGAACAACAGAAAAAATACTGAATATGGGGGATAACTATGCTTAAACTTGCACCGTCAATATTAGCTGCCGATTTTTATCATCTAGGAGAACAGATCAGACAGGTCGAAGCGGCAGGTGCCGATTATCTGCATATTGATGTAATGGACGGAATGTATGTTCCGAGTATATCCTTTGGTATGCCGCTGATAACATCTATCAGAAATCATACTTCGATGGTATTTGATGTTCACCTTATGATACAGGAACCAATCAGATATATTGATGATTTTTGTAAAGCAGGAGCTGACATAATTACAGTGCATGCAGAAGCCTGCACACATCTGCATAGTACCATCCGTGCAATCAAGGACAATGGGAAAAAAGCAGGAGTATCATTAAATCCTGCAACGCCGCTGGAAACTATTCGCTATATATTGCCTGAAATTGATTTGCTGCTTATTATGACTGTGAATCCTGGATTTGGCGGACAGACTTTTATCCCTTTTTGCTATGATAAGATAAAAGAAGCAAGGCAGATGATATATGATACGGGATCATATGCAGAGCTTGAAGTAGACGGAGGAATTACGCTTACCAATGTATCAGCAGCTTTGGCCGCTGGCGCACAGGTGCTTGTTTCAGGCAGCTCGGTCTTTCAGGGAGATATTAAAAATAATATAAATGCATTCAAGGAGGTGTTTTCGCATGCTGCTCAGTGATTTGAGATTGGGACGACCGCTTGAGGTCTATATCAACAGAGACGGATACAACTACAGGGTTATCAGTAAGATTGAATACACTGAACCTGGATGCGTATGTGTTTCCTTGATTGCCGGCGGGAAGAGGGTGTTCCAGTTCCTTGAAACTGATATAATTGATATTGTATATCAGGAGCAGGACAGAATGTGGAAATGGTCTAATGTCAAAGGTGCTGTAGTTGCTGTTGAAGAAGACAAGATGCATGGCTTTTTCAGTGATGAAGCAGGTGCTAATTACAACAGGCGCAATGCATTTCGTATGTACCTTGGCAAAGAACTATTGCTGCGTTATAAGGTGACAGATAAAAAACGACTGCAGGAAGCAGACGAGAAGGATAAAGAGAAACAAAGGCACGAAACCTACTATAAATATGATAAAAAGTCGGATGAAATTATGGGCGATCGCTTCAAGTGGATCGAATGCCTTGGATTCATCAGGGATATCAGCGAATTAGGTGTTGGAATTTACTCTAATGAAAAGTTCATGCCGGATGATGAAATAGCATTTGAATTCGTGACTGATGCCGGCAAAATCGAATGCAGAGCGATTATCGTACGTATGCGGGATCATGTTAATGGCGCATTTCATAATTATTATGGTTGCAGATTTATAGAAACAAGCAGAAATCTGACAAAATACTTATATGAGCAGCAAAGAATTCAGCTGCAGAATGCAAATAATTATATTAAAAGAAACTAGAAAGGTTGGATCCATTATGAAATTAGGTATCGTTGGATTACCAAACGTTGGAAAAAGCACATTATTTAACTCATTGACAAAAGCAGGTGCTGAAGCTGCCAATTACCCCTTTTGCACAATAGACCCCAATGTTGGAGTTGTTGCAGTTCCTGATAAAAGGATAAAAGTTCTGAGTGATCTTTATCAGTCAGAAAAACAGGTGCCGGCAGCCATTGAATTTGTTGATATTGCCGGTCTTGTTAAAGGAGCATCAAAAGGAGAAGGGCTTGGCAACCAGTTCCTGTCACATATCAGAGAGGTTGATGCAATCGTCCATGTTGTGCGGTGCTTTGAAGATACCAATATTATTCATGTTGATGGAAATATCCAGCCGCTTCGTGATATCGAAACAATAAATTTTGAACTCATATTTTCAGATCTTGAGATTATTGAACGCAGGATGGCAAAGAGCGGAAAAGGCATGAAGAGTGAAGCCATGCTTAAAGAGATCAATTTACTGGAGCGTTTGAAAAAACATCTCGAAGACGGTAAGCTCGCAAGATCACTTGAGCTTTTGGATGAAGATGAGCAGGATATTTTGTCATCCTTTAATCTCCTAACTAGTAAGCCTGTTATATTTGCTGCAAATGTTAAAGAGGATGATCTTGCTGATGATGGTAAAAGTAATGCATTTGTTTTACAGGTAAGAGAGCATGCAAAAGAACAGGGTGCTGAAGTTTTCGTTGTTTGTGCACAGATCGAACAGGAAATTGCAGAGCTTGATGATGAAGAACGAAAAATGTTTCTGGACGACCTTGGCATTGAGGAGTCAGGACTTGAAAAATTAATACGTGCAAGTTACCATTTGCTTGGCCTTATGAGCTACTTAACTGCCGGGCCCAAGGAAGTCAGGGCATGGACGATCAGGATTGGTACAAAAGCACCTCAGGCAGCCGGGAAAATCCATACTGATTTTGAAAAAGGGTTCATACGTGCCGAGGTAGTGTCCTACGACAATCTGATTGATTGCGGAAGCTTTAATGCTGCCAAGGAGAAAGGTCTGGTACGATCAGAAGGTAAGGAATATGTGGTGCAGGAAGGGGATATTCTATTATTCCGTTTCAACGTATAACCTGATTCAGATAAGGAGCTTTTGATGTCATTTTATGGACAGTCAGATATTCGGTTTCCTAATCTGGGAATCGTATTTCATAATCTTCCAAAGGGAATTTCTGTGTTTGGGTTTGACATTGCCTTTTATGGAATAGTCATTGCGGCAGGTATGCTTGCCGGTTTTTGGATTGCAGACAGGCAGGCAAAGAAAAATGGAATCACAACAGAGAACCTTATGGATTTTGCACTTGTTGCCATTATCAGTGCTGTAATTGGTGCTAGGCTTTATTATGTTATGTTCCACTGGCAGAGTTTTCAGGATGAACCGATTCAGATATTAAATCTGCGGACAGGAGGGCTTGCTGTATATGGCGGTATCATTGCTGCTGTAATAACGGCAATTTTCTTTTGCAGGATACGAAGGATTTCGTTTGGTGCATTGGCCGATACCTCTGTATTTGGACTTATGGCAGGACAAATGATTGGCAGGTGGGGGAATTTTTTTAACCGCGAAGCTTTTGGTCAGTATACAGATGGTCTATTTGCAATGCAGGTAAATGCCACGGCGGTGCACAATGAATTTACAGACTCTCCGGCATATCTTGCGACACTGTATGAAGGGAGACCGAATGCACTCCATGAGATTCTTCTCATCATTAATAATGTAAAAATAATAGATGGAGAAAGATACTTTCAAGTGCAGCCGACTTATCTTTACGAATCCTTCTGGATGCTTCTTCTGCTGATTGGTATGCTTTTATTTCAAAAACATAAAAAATTTGACGGTGAACTCATTGTGCTTTACATGCTCGGATATGGAGCAGGGAGATTTTGGATCGAAGGCCTTCGGACTGATCAGCTGTTCCTATGGAATTCAACCGTTCCGGTCTCGCAGTTCATATCGCTGCTGATAATGATTACGGCAGTTTTCATATTAATTGGGAACTATCGAAAGCGGTGGAAAAAAGAGATGAGCGGTAAAAAGAACGTAGAGTGATTTTTTTGTGAGCTATATTTTGTATCTATAAATCAATACATACAACATCTTGTGATGTACTGAGAATAAGCGAAAAACATTGAAAAAACAATGGTTTTCGCTTATTTTTTTATGCGAAAATGCTTGATTTTAAATGGTAAATGGTGTAACATACACCTATGAGTGGTGGGAAATGGAGTAAAAGTACATAGAAGTGGTGTAAAGTGGTGGATGTATCAGACTCATAGACGGGCGGTGCAGTATGAAGTTCAAAGGTAAGTACAATCATACGATTGATTCAAAGAACAGAATCATTGTCCCGGCGAAACTCAGATGCGGACTGGAAGAAGAAGCCTTTACAATTACGCTTGGCGCAGAAGGCTGCCTGTACATTTACCCAGAAGCAGAGTGGGAGAAACTCAGCGACAGTCTGAATAGCCTTCCTGGTACAAGCGATGTTCGGGATTTGCGAAGAAAATTTATGATGAATGCTGCAGACGGTGAACTCGATAAACAGGGCCGAATCGTAATACCTGCTGAACTATGTGCAAAAGCAGGGCTGGAGAAAGATGTGGTGTTCATTGGTAATATAAATAAAATTGAACTTTGGAGTAAAGAACGTCTGGATGCAGCAGTTTCAGATGACAGTAATATGGAGGAACTTGCGGAGAAATTAGCAGCGTTTGGTGTCAGTCTATAAAGAAAGGATAAGCAAACGATGGAGAATGCGCAGGAGGATAATAAAGAGTTCAAACATATATCTGTACTTCTTGATGAAGTACTGGAAGGACTTTTGATCAAGGGAGACGGGATATATGTTGATGGTACTATGGGCGGAGCAGGACATGGTTTTGAAATCTGCAGGCGCCTGAAGGATAACGGCAGATATATCGGTATTGATCAGGATGAGGATGCCATTTTGGCCGGGACTCAAAGACTTAAAGACTACAAGCAGCAGGTGACCATTGTACGCAGTAATTATTGCGAGATAAATAAAGTCTTGAAGGAACTGCAGATTTTGCAGGTCAATGGTATATTGTTGGATCTTGGGGTTTCGTCATATCAGCTTGACACAGCGGAAAGAGGTTTTAGCTATAAAGAAGATGCACCGCTTGATATGAGAATGGATAACCGGCAGGAAAAGACAGCGAGGGATATCGTGAATAATTATGAAGAAATGGAATTATTCCGTGTTATCAGGGACTATGGAGAAGATCCATTTGCCAAGAACATCGCGAAGCATATTGCTGCAGCGAGAAAAGGCAGTCCGATCGAGACTACGGGAGAATTGGTAGAGATTATCAGAGCTGCAATTCCGATGAAGATACAAAAAAATCTCGGGCATCCGGCCAAACGAACATTTCAGGCACTCAGAATTGAATTGAACCGTGAACTTGAAGTATTAAAAGAGACTCTGGAAGATATGGTCGATCTGCTTGCACCAAAAGGGCGTTTATGCATCATAACATTTCATTCACTAGAAGACAGAATAGTAAAAACAGAGTTTAAAAGAATGGAAAATCCGTGCATCTGTCCTCCGGGATTTCCGGTATGTGTCTGCAACAGAAAATCAAAAGGAAATGTAATAACAAGAAAACCTATACTGCCTTCTGAAGAAGAGCTTGCGATGAATAAAAGATCAAAAAGTGCTAAACTGAGGGTTTTTGAAAAGATAGAGCAATAAGAGTTTACAGAAACATTAGGGTCGGAGGTGCGCATGGAAGCGAACAGAACAGGAAAACAAAAAGTGAATAACCAGTACTGGGTTGATGGCAATACAGTCAGAAAGCTGCAGGAGGTCCCTGACTATCGCAATGCATATAAAGCAACAGCAGCACAGCCTTTACAACATACTGTACCGGACCAAAAGCAAGAGCAAAGAACAATTGTACAGCCGGCAGTTTTACCGGCAAAAGGACCCAAAGTACGCCATGGTGTTGATTTCATATCAATGACGATTATGACTGTGGCCATACTTGTTACACTGTTTACCTGTGTTCAATACCTGAAAGTTCAATCTGATACGGTTGAAATGAAAAAAAGTATCGCAGCTACACAGAATGAGCTTACTAATTTAAAAGATCGTAACGATGCCACTTATAATTTACTTGCATCAGCAGTTGATTTGGATTATATTTATCAGACAGCAGTCGTTGATCTTGGCATGGTATTTCCGAATCAGAATCAGGTGCTTTCCTTTAAGGAAGATCCTGATGGATATGTTCGTCAGTATAAGGATATCCCAGAAGCTGATGTTAATTCACTGCTTTCGATGATCATGCCGTAGGAAGGATTTTACAGTGGATATTGGAAGGAAAATAAAAAAACAAAAGCAGCCAAAACAATTTACTGCAAAAATGCAGGCAAAACTATTGCTTGTATTCTGCGTTGTTTTGGCTTGTATTGCATTTTTGGCGATTCGTCTTGTTTACATTAATAAAGCAGATGGAGAAGCCTATAAAAAACGAGTGCTTGAACAGCAGAGTTATGTTTCGTCGACAATTCCATACCAGCGTGGAACGATATATGACAGCAACGGACTTGTTCTGGCAAAAAGTGAAAAGGTCTTTAATATTATCCTTGACTGTAAGGTGTTTCTTACCAGTGAATACTATTATAAACCATCCATGGATGCATTATGTTCCGTATTTGGATTTACAGAGGATGAGATAAAGGCAATTCTTGAGGATAAACCTGACAGTCAGTATTATATATTAAAAAAGGGTGAAACAGTTACCAATGTACTTGCCTATGAAGAATTAGCATCTAAAAATAAATACATAAAAGGGGTCTGGTTCGAAGAAGAATATGTGAGAACATACCCGTATGACAGTCTGGCATCAAGAATTATTGGATTCACTAATTCAGGCAATGTCGGAACCTGGGGCGTAGAAGAATATTATAATGATATCCTGAACGGAACGAACGGACGCAGTTATGGATATTATGATTCAGAACTGAATCTTCAGAAGGTGACAAAGGATGCCCAGGATGGAAGCTCGCTTGTTCTTACCATTGACGCGACTATACAAGCTCTGGTTGAAAAACATGTTTCCAATTTTCTTCAGAATACAGAATGCAATAATATCGGAGTTCTGGTCATGAATCCGAATAATGGTGAGATAGTTGCCATGACTTCGAATCAGGAATACAATCTGAATGATCCGAGGAATCTGTCTGCATGGTTCACGGAAGAAGAGCTTGCAGTTATGACAGACGAAGAAAAATACAATAAGCTGAATGCAATCTGGAGAAATTTCTGCATAAGCGATACTTATGAACCGGGATCTACTTTCAAGCCATATACTATTGCGGCAGCGCTTGAAGAGAATCTGATCGAACCGGATCAGGATTTTTACTGTCAGGGATATGAGATCAAAGGCGGATGGACGATTTACTGTAATAATAAAAGCGGTCATGGCTGGCTGACATTAACAGAAGCACTTATGAAATCCTGTAACTGTGCATTGATGGCCATCGCTGATCTCGAGGGTAGGGATTTGTTCAAGGTATATCAGGAAAGTTTTGGATTTGGAGCCAAAACAGGGATAGATCTGCCGGGCGAGAGCAGTGGTATTTTGATGAGTCTTGATGCTTTGAATGAAACAGAGCTTGCGACTAGCAGTTTCGGACAATCCTTTAATGTATCCATGATTCAGATGGCATCTGCTTTTTCTTCACTGGTGAATGGCGGTTATTATTATCAGCCTCATGTAGTAAAAGAGATTCAAAGTGACGACGGAGCAATCGTAACTATAGTTGACCCGATACTGGTACGTGAAACAGTCACTAAAGAGACCTCTGATTTTCTGCTAGACGCTTTTTATCAGACTGTAGAAGCAGGGACAGCAGTACATGCACAGGTTGAGGGATATCTTATCGGCGGAAAGACAGGAACGGCACAAAAGCTTCCTAGAGCTGATAAAAAGTATGTTGTTTCTTTTATTGGTGTTGTACCTGTAGATGATCCTCAGTATATCATTTATACTGTCATTGATGCACCGGAAGATGAGACTTATTTTGGAAGCAGTTATTTCGCTACAACACTTACCAGTGAGATCCTTGAGGATATACTGCCGCACCTTGGAATTTATCCGGAAGGGGAGATCAACTATCATGTAGATTACCCACAGGATGAAACGACAACAGAGACGGATGAATTAAATAATGACGCAGTACCTGAAACAACGACTGGTGTCTGATCGAAACAGCAACTGGTATATAAACAAAAAACGACTGGCATCTAAACGAATTAACGACTGGTGCCTGAGGTAACGTGCATTATGTTTACAGAACAGAATATGGTATTTTCTTCTTTTAACAACCAGTTGATTTTGAAGGAAAGATGACTTATAATCAACCGGGATACAATTTTTATATGAATATATGCACAGAAAAGAGGTTTATCATGAAATTCAACGCAAAACGAATTTTGGTTGTTGGTGCCGGAATCAGTGGTATTGCTGCGACAAGGCTTTTGATGGAAGAAAAGGCGCATGTAATTCTGT